>JAWOFY010000294.1:0-3745 GCA_046497285.1 Candidatus Hydrogenedentota bacterium | reverse complement strand
ATGGCGCCGTCGTCCGGAACACGGAAGCCGTCAGCGGCGCGGCCGAAACGCTGTTCCGTTTCTTCACGCTGCCCTACCTTCACCACATGTTCATCACGTTCTTGGTGCTGGCCGCGATCATGGGCGTCATGACTTGGCGCAACCCGTTGTCCGAACCGCGCACGATGCCCGTCTCAAATATCGACGTGCATCCTCACCCCTTGCGGTACGTCTACGGCGGTCTGATTCTCGCGGGCGTGTTGGCGATGTACATCATCTTCTGGTAAACGTACTGCCCCAAACAAACAGCGGCGGCTCCATCTCAAACCATTATCGAGATGGAGCCGCCGTTTTTCTTGTTTCCTACCGCAGCCCGAGCACGTCCTGCATGTCATAGAGCCCGGGCGTGGCGCCGGTAGCGAACTGGGCGGCTCGTAGCGCGCCTTGGGCGAAGTTGTCGCGGCTGTGGGCCTTGTGCGTCAATTCAACCCGTTCGCCTTGCCCAATGAAGCTGACCGTGTGTTCGCCCGCCACGTCGCCGCCGCGCAAGGCGTGCATGCCGATCTCCCGTTGCGGGCGCGCGCCGGGCATGCCGTGGCGTCCGTGAACCACGTCTTGCCCGTAATCCAGGCCAAGCACCTCGGCCGCGCACTCCCCCAAGCGCGCCGCCGTGCCGCTGGGGCTGTCCTTCTTCTGATTGTGGTGGATCTCCGTGATTTCCACGTTGTAATCCAGTCCGAGCCGTTGCGCCACTTCCGCCGTTAGCTTGAACAACAGGTTCACGCCCACGCTCATGTTCGGGGCATGAACCAAGGCGACGCGGCGCGACAGATCCTTGAGCGTCTGAAGCTGTTCAGCGGTGAGACCGGTCGTGCCCACCACGGCGGGCTTGCCTTGTTCGGCCGCCGCACGCGCGTTCTCCACGCACGCCTCCGCCACGCTGAAATCGATCAGCGCGTCGGCATTCGTCAACGCCTCGCTCGCCGAGGGCGCAAGCACGGCTTCGGCCGCGCCATCGGCCAGTCGCATCACTTCCCCCGCGTGCTCCGGCAAGTCAAACGCGCCGCCCACGGCGAACCCTTCCGCCGCCGCCGCCAGCTCCAAAATGCGCCGGCCCATCCGCCCGCGCGCTCCCGCCATGCAAATGCGAATCATTGATGTTCCTTCCCCGTGTTGAATGTTTTCGTTCGAGTCCCGCGGCATTCCCGCCCCGATGGGGACGTTCACTCCGAAACCCACGCCGGTATTTCGCCATCGCCGGTCGGCTCACCTTCAAGAAGCCACGACAGATTGAATCGCGCGACCTGCATCGCGTCGTAACGGTGCGCCTCGCTACCCTCGAAAAGTAAATAGATTTGGCCCTCGCTGGGCGTATCCGGACGCCCCGCGCCCAATGAGGAGTAGGCGGCGTGTTCGGCGAAGACCAACCGTTTTACGGGCCACGTCTCGCCGCCGTCGAAGCTCGCCCAGACCGTCATGCGCTCGCGCGGACCGCCATCGGTGTCGGCGTTGCTGTAGATTAGGATGTCGCGATCTTCCACGGGCAGACGGACCAACCCGCCTTTCATTCCGTATCCCCGATCGTACCCGCCTCCATCGGGAAGCACGCTGCTCACCTCCCGGTCTTCCCATGTGCGGCCGCCGTCATAACTCCAGGCGATGCGGCGCAACCTATCCTCAGGGGTGAGTTCTCGCTCTAAGTCGCTGGCGTGGTAGCCCTGATGGCTGCGCGAGTTGTAGTAGATCCGTCCATCGCTCAATTCGGCGAGCGCCGCTTCCTCGGTGTACCCCTCGGGGAAGAAGCCGCTGACCTGCCAGGTCGCTCCGCCGTCGTCGCTATGGATGGCGCAACTATGGATGGCGTCAACGGGAGCCCGGTCCGAGGGATGCGCTTCGGCGTGGGGGCGGAAGGTGGCGGAGACGAGGAGCCGGCCCTTTGGCTCGCCGTGCTTGAGGGTTATGCCGCTTTCGCTCGCGTTGCCGTGCATGAAGTAGGTTGCGCCTTCCTCGGCCCCTTCCTCCGCGGCGGCTCGCTCTTTCAAACCGGTGCGTTCGAGCCATTTCATGACTCCATTGGGCTTAAGGACGATCTCTTCTTCCGTCCATGTCTTCCCATGATCGCTGCTTCGCCAAAGTGTGTCCTCGCTGTCCCACATGCGCACCGATAGGATATCGCCGGTGGTTTCGTCTATGATCATGTTGGTGTCGCGGAAACTAATCGGGACTTCCAGGATGTCGCTCCAGCTCTCGCCTCCATCCTCACTGCGCCGCATGTGCCCCTCTCGGTTTCGCACCACCAACACCGCGCCATCCAAGGCCACGGCGAGATAAGGCTCTCGGACGTGATCGCCTTCCTCGAAGACGACCTCCTTTTCGAAAAAGGGCTCACCGATGAAAACGTCGAGCGCTCCCTCGGCAGGTTTTCCCTCGGCGGTCAACCCGCCCTCCACATCGGCGGCGGCGCTTGCGCCGCACAATATACCGCTAAGCATCATCGCCGTCATCACAGTCAACCGGGCCAAGGCTGCGGCCACGCATATGCGAATCATTCGTTCTACCTCCCGTTGTAAGCTTTACTGTTTCCCTTGGGAACCGGTGGCTTCCAATCGGAAATACAAGGCGTGCAGCCTATTGGTAAAGCGGTAGGCTCCAGGCCCTCCCTCAGGATCTTTCGTGATCACACCCAGCTTCTGCATGCGTTGCAGGAAATTGTCGAGGACTTTCTTCTCATTGTCAGGCAACTCAGCGGCGAGATCGCTTCGCCTGAAGCCATCTAACGCTTGTCCTCGCGCCACATGACGCAAGATGGACCGATACTTATCGCTGCGCAAGGCCTGGAAGACGCTAGGTTCAATGTGCTTTCGGCCGACGATATCGGCCGCCGTCACGATACCCTTAAATGCGTCATGGGCGTCTATGCGCTTGTCGCTATCGATTTTGAATACGGCATCACCGATCTCGTGGGCCAACATAGGCAAGCCGCCCGTAAACTTCACGAGATGAGCCATCGCCGCATCATCGATCTGAATGTCCACGCTGTGAAACGTGTTGCGGTAAAACTCGGCGGATTCCTTTTCGGACCACGGCTCGATGTTGACCACATCAATGGAACGGGCGAGAGAAGGTTGGCGCCGGATGATTGACTGGCGGCGTTCGTCCAACCCGGCCAACAAGATGCACACAGGCAAGGGTTCACGGGCGGTGGACATCTCGTCGAACTGGCTCTTCAGCCAGTTGGCGAAGGCCGGCGCTTCCGCGAGACCGTTGATGTCGTCAAAGATGATGACCAGCACTTCCTTCTCTGATTTCAGTTGCTGCATCAACTGATGAAGCGCTGGCGTGAAATCGTGAACGGCTCGCTCCAACTCCGTGGAATCGGCCGTGAACTCCACGGAGAAATTGAACAATCCCACCTTCTTCACATGACCGCCGAAAAACTCCTGAACCCGGCCATACCAGGGTTTGTCCACCGCCTCCTTGACCAGCCGGTCAAAGGTCCGGCGAACGAGTTCTGGAAGCTCCTGTACACCCCCAAGGAAGGCGTGGAGCCCCACCGCTTTAAGGTCCTGTTCCGCCACAAAGCGGATGAAATGAGCCAAGGAGCTCTTCCCGATGCCCCGTTCCCCGGAAAGAAACACAAGACGGGGCCGTTGAGCCGCAGCGTGCTGGATATATCCCTGCAACGTCTCGATCTCCCGCAACCGTCCGACAAACAGCTCTACGGGAGCTGGAGCGCCGGGACGGAACGGACTATAGTCTTTCGATG
>JAWOFY010000290.1:0-3983 GCA_046497285.1 Candidatus Hydrogenedentota bacterium | reverse complement strand
ATGAGTGTAGCAAACTGTTAAGTTGATGGTACCCTGTATTGCTTCCCCATGTCAAACTCCAGAGATACGTGCATAGTTGTTCTACGATACATACTTGTATTTATTATTTATTATTAGAAGCGTGTCATGAATATAAACAGTCAATTGAAAGGAGTTGGGGTAAAGCTGTTTTTGTACAGTATTAGATTTGCGTAATGGCGATCTCCATCCGCCATCACTCGGCTGAGTCAGAGGCTGATGCGCGCGCAACGGGCGGCCACGCCGAACTCCCGGGCAGTCAGGTTCGCGCCGGCCTTCTGGCCTCAACGACTGGAGAACGGCTCCGTTGGGCAGTGAACAAAGGCAGAGCCTGTTTGAGCTCATGGAAGACTGCCAACATTAAGGTTCAACCCTTATCGCGACGGACTTGCCGGTCAAGCACCGGCATGCAACCCTCGACTTGATTGATGCCGTGATTGATGCGCGGTGAGGTTCGCCACAAAAGGAATAGACGATGGAGGGTCGGCGTTGCTCCGCTCGGGCAGAGGTCGCGCAGTCGTTTGAATTTTTCAGATGGCGCAATCGTTGGGTTAGGCACGCTGTCTTTTCATGCGCAATCGCTTCCCGCCCTACATACCAATGCTTGGGGAAGGAGCTGTGTCAACTCTGTTGGCAGAGAGGGCCTCATCAACGAAAGGAGAACTTCTGATGCGTGTAACCGAGAAACCGTTGCCGTCCTATCCGTGGTATTTGCGGCCTTTCTTCTGGAAGCAGCGGCGAAAATACGGGGAAGTGCTGAAGCCTGGATTGGTTTGGGGGCGTGTTCCCAAGCTCTTTATGGCGGTCGCCATGCTATTCGGCGTGTTGGACCGGCGTACGAGCCCTCTCGGCCCTGTTCTGAGGTCGCTCGTGACCGTGCGGGTTTCCCAGATCAATTCGTGCCGCTTTTGCGTGGATGCAAACTCCGCCATCCTCGCGCGCCGAAGCGGCTCCATGGCCAAAGTTGAAGCCGTGGAGCGATGGCGGGATAGCTCGCTCTTCGACGAGCAGGAGCGGGCCGTGTTGGAGTACGCCGAGGCCATGACAGACTCGAACCAACAGGTTCACGACGACCACATTGCGCGGCTCCGGCCGTTTTTTGATGACGACGGGCTTGTCGAACTCACGGGACTTATTGCGTTTCAGAATCTGTCCAGTAAATTCAATGCCGCCTTGGACGTGCCCGCCCAAGGTTTTTGCAAGGTCCCGCCGGCAGAGGACGGAAGGGAGGGTACTTCCCGGCGCCGGACCGGGCGTTGTCCCTAAGCGCCAGACCCGTCTGGATTCGGTGATTTACGGAGGGGTGTTAACAAAGAAACAGCGAGGGTTTGAAACTGTGGGCCCCCTCGCCATGGCGCGTCCTCTCAATCGCCGCCCAAGCGACAGCCTACTGTTCTTGAGGGGAAGGCGCCCTGGCATGGCGCCGCTGGCCCGCCGTTTGGTAGGATTCCCTTGTTGGCGCGTTTAAACTTGGCATGGACGGTCGGGTTGGAGTACAGTACAAGTCGTCATGGGCCTATTGACAAAACAGATGTCCCCCAGTGAGCTGGCGCCCGTGTGCCGCCAGTTGGCCACAGCCTATAAGGCCGGAATCCCTATTCTACGTACGCTGGAGATGGCGGGGCGCGAGGCGCCGAACAGCCGGGCTCGCGAAGTCCTGAAGGCCATGCGGGAGGACATTCAGGATGGCTCCACGCTGGCCGAGGCGGCGAAACGCCAGCACCCGTATTTGCCGCCGATGTTTGTCGAACTTCTCGCCAACGGCGAGCAAGGCGGCCGGCTGGATGCGATGCTGGGCGACCTCGCCACGTATTATGAGGATCGCAACGCGCTGCGCCGCCAGATCGTTACGATGACGATTTATCCGGCTTTGCAGTTGGCGATAGCCTGGTTTGTAGGCACGTTTGCATTTATGTTGCTTGGCCAACTGAGCGCCACGCTAGAGGGCGGAGGAGTTGCATTTGATTTTGCGAGCCTTATGGAAGCGTATTTGCGCTTTCAAGCCCGGGCGGCGATAATCCTGGCCTTGGCAATAGGCGTGCTGATTCTCGTGTCCCGCGCTGGGCTGCTGCGTTGGCCATGGGGCTGGGTCCGGACGCACGTTTGGCCGCTGAGCCCGGTCACGCGGCGATTTGCCCTGGCCCGCTTCTGCCGCGGATTCTCGCTCCTTGTGGGTAGCGGCGTGAACATTGTCCAAGCCTTACGCGGCGCGGCGGCGGCCGCTTCCAACCCCTACATAGAGCGCGATCTTCTGGAAGCTGTGCCGCCGGTGCAGTCTGGCGCGCCGTTGACAGAGGCCTTCCGCCGCTGCAAATACTTAGACCGCACGACGCGGGAAATGATAGCGGTTGGAGAGGCCAGCGGCGAACTGGAAGCTTCGTTGCGCAAGGCCAGCGAGTACTACTTTGACCAGGCCACCAACGCCACGCAAGTGATGTTGCGCGTGGGGTTTGTGCTGACGATCGTTTTCGTGGCGGCGATTGTGGGATATGTGGTGATTAGCTTTTACGCCCAGTTGTACGGCGGGGCGCTTGACAACATAGGAATGTAGACATCGTTTGCGCCCAATGGGATTCAATCAAAAGACTGAAAAACCTGTCGCGACCCGATTCGGCGACTTATGCCGCGAAAGAAATGGAGGGTTTACTTTATGACCGCTGAGAATGAACATGGCGAGGAGCCACGGGACCGGACTAAACTCCTGTGGGGCGGCGTCATCCTATTGGTGCTGATATTGACGGGAGTGATGTGGGGCATGGGCCGGGCCGAGCCAGCCATATCCGAGGCGCGCGTGCGGCATATTTTGATTAGCGCCGATCCCGCCGGCGGCGAAGAAGCGCGTAACGAGGCTTACCGAAGAGCCCTGGCGATTCGCGAAGCGCTACTCGAAGGCGAGAGCTTCTCCGAAATGGCCCGCCAATATAGCGACGATCCCCAAAGCGCGCGGCGGGGGGGCGACTTGGGCTATTATCCCAAGGACACGTTCGAGGATGCCTTTGAGGCGTACGTTTGGGACGCAGGGGAGGTTGGCGAAATCAGCCCCGTCATCGTCACCGATCACGGGTTTCATATCGTCCAGATACTCGACCGCCGATGGTCAAGGGCGGATAAATTCACCCAAGAAATCCGCCGGCGCACCACGGGAGGTGGAGAGGCGGGGGAGACTGAGGAGACTGAGTAGCAGCCTCGCCCGGGCGTCGTGAAGCGAGGGATGATGGAGGCTCGTGGTAAACGGCGGCCTTCTTGTTGTCGATTATCCTCCCCTTTATCGGACTCAAGGAAGCTTGCGAAAATATTTTTGAAGGCTGTTTAAGATCTCCGGGGCATTGGGATTATCGCTATAGAAAGCGCCAAGCAGTAGCAGGATAAGCTGCTGAAAGAGGTCGAGCCCTCCGCTCCCCCCAACATCTAGCTGCGCCAGTGAAGGCGGTTGGGTAACCGATTTAATGTGCTGCATGAGCCGTTTTTCCCACTAAGGTTTTGATAACGATTCCCGCAAGCCTAGCACGTCCGCTCTTCGCAGTCAATCCCGTTCTGGTCTTGCAAATATCCTCTCAGGGCGGTGAAGCCGCCGTCAAGGAGCTACATTTGAACGCTTTTCAGACCATAACCGACGCTATCGTAAGGGATATACCCGAATTGCATCGCGAGGACCTCGCGTTCGCCCCGCCGCCCAAGCTGGAAATGGGCGATGTCTCGTTGCGCGCCTTTGAGGGGGCCAAGAAGCTTGACATGAAACCGCCCCAGCTCGCCGCACGCATCGCGCAAGAGGTCTCGTTTGGTCCCGAGGTCGCCGAGGCGCGGCCGGCGGGGCCGTACGTCAATTTCCGCCTGGACCGGGGCGCAGTGGGCCGGCGCATCATCGCGGAGATCGCCGCCCAGGGCGATGCCTTCGGAAGCCTGGGATTGGGCAAGGGCGTCAAGGCGCTGGTCGAACACACCAGCATCAACCCAAACGCCAGCCC
>JAWOFY010000349.1:0-3187 GCA_046497285.1 Candidatus Hydrogenedentota bacterium | reverse complement strand
GGTGAGAACGTGCCGCCGGCGTCTCGCCGGCATTTATGAGCCGCCTGGAAGGCGGCGATACGGTTCTTGCGAATCCTCATCCGGCAATTGGGGATCCGGGGCTTTCCAAAAACTCGTTCAGTCCAAAACAGAGGCTCGATAAACGCCCATTGGGGACCATTCTAATCTCCAAATCAAGGCTTGGCGCTTATTCGGCGGGAGGCATGGTAACATGCTATGGCTAAGCTGGCGTCCAGGGGGATTACGGGGCGGTCCCGCGTCGCAAACGGTGGACGCGGGACCGCGGTGGGAGAAGGAGCGAGCATATCGGGTGCGCATAAGATACGCGCCCGTAACGGGTTTCTCTATTAGAACAAGCCACCGGAGGGTGGATACCGCAAGGCTACCTGGCTACAGCTACTCTTGGGGAAGGAGTGACTTAGAGGTAGAGTGTGTTGTGCGTGTGCGTGTGTGTGCGCCTTGCAGTATCCACACCTCCGATTGTGGTTGAAGGAGGCCATCGTCTTTCTTGCTGTGTCGCCCTTTCTAATGCCCAAGGGCGTTTGGGGCCGCTGGCGTTTCATCCTAGGTTCGCTCATGACGCCAAAGCCGATACTTTCAAATCCGGCGCCGTTAGCGCGTCCTCTTGGGTTGGCGCCAAGCGTACGGTCAACATCTTAATGCCGTCGTGAAGCTTGTTCTCAAGGGGCAAATCCGTATAATCGTCCCGTGAATCGGTAAACACGTTTCCGTCCACCTCCTCTTTGGTCACGGGCTGCATGTCTTGGTCATACACATAAACTTCGTAGCCGCTATACGTTTGGTCGGAGGGCAGAGGGCCTTCCCAGCTAATACGTAGACTGCTAATATCCCACCGCCGGCCCCCTTGCATTAGGTCAATCAGAAAGACCTCCTTAGCAGCCAGTTCCGTAGGACGCTCCGAAGAACCCGCCAGTTGAGCTTGATACACCTTCTCAGCCTCGCTGTCCGGAACAATTGCCTGCGCCCAAGCCGTCGCCCGGCCGAGATCCGCCTTTTGCGGCAGTGGCGGCGCTTCGCCCGCGGCCCATCGCACCTGTTCGTTGGCGTGGACCAACCGGAACCCTTCGCTGTTCTCGACTTGGACGTGGCCCTCCTCGACCGAGACGGTGGTCTGATCACGGTTGACGTTAATGGCGAACGCCGTGCCAAAAACCGTCACCACACCATCGGGAACCGTGACCCGAAACAGGCGGCCATCTTCTCCGACGTCGACCCAAATCTCACCTTGCACCAGGCGAAGGCGGCGCTCGTCCTCGACGCGTATGCGGCTCTGCTGATTCAACTTTATCCGGGTGTGCCCCGCCAAGGCCAGCATCAGCCCTGCGTTGGCGCCCGTTTCATAGGATCTCTCCGCCAGAACGCCGTCCGTCACAAACGCCGGCGCGCGCTCGGTGCTGGCGGAATCGAACGTCGTGACCCGGCCCATGCTCTGTAACACCACCCCGACGCTATACGCTGGCAACGGGGGCGCTGGCCAGTACGCCTTCACGAGCACCGCCGTCAGGAGGAGCATTACACCTACCATCGCCGGCACCCGCCGGCCCCACCGGGCTAGGGAGGCGCTGGGATGCTTCGCCCGCCAGTTGATGTCGCTCATGTCCTGGGGCGGACGGTCCATATCGGGCAGATGCGCCAATACCCCGTCTTGCAAATCCCGGCTCAGCCGTTCGGTGCGCAAGGCCTCGAAAAGTTCGGCCGCCGCTGCTTGTTGCTGGCGCAATTTGCGCGCGCAACTCGCGCACTCCGCTACGTGTCTGTCAAGAATAACTTGACCCGAGGCTTCCAGTTCTCCGTCTAAGTAAGCTTGGATCAGGGCTTCTACTTGCGCGCACGATGCCAATCCACATCTCCTTGTTCTGGAGCATCTCGTGCATCGTGCTCGACAAGCACCTGTCGGAGTTGCCTTCCCGCACGATACAGGATACCGCGGACTTCATCCCGGCTCATGCCGGTGAACTGAGCGATCTCGCTGTAATTCAGGTCCTGCAAGTAGCGTAACACTACCGGAAGCCGGTATTGTTCAGGCAAACTATCGATCGCGCGCTGCACCCGTTCAATGCGTTCGGCGCGCTCGAAAACTTGGGCCGGGCCTTCCCGCGCGTCCTCAATAAGGACTTGGCGCCTATGGGGCAACGGCGTCTCGTTTTCTAAACGTTTACCGTGCTTGCGAAGCCAATTGGCCGCGGTCCGGCAGGTGATTTCCTTAATCCATGGCCCAAAACGGGCGGGGTCTTTCAGTCGCGGAAGACTGTTGTACCCCTTCAGAAACGCCTCCTGCGCAATATCTTCAACGGCGCCATGACGCCCCACGTAGTGATAGGCGGTAGCGTATACGGCAGCTTGGTAACGCTTCACAAGTTGGCCGTAGGCTTCCGTGTCCCCGTCGATCGTCCGGTGCACAAGTTCGGCGTCATTGGTCATTGGATTCGTACGCTCACCGTTGTTATATAATAAGTGGTCTTAAAGGAAGGTATGGGCACGCATGGTTCCACAATGGAACGGCGGCGGATTCAACGACGCGAGTCACTTCGATTCGTTTGCCCCCTAACACGCGCCATGGCCGGTGGGCTTGCCGCTTCGCGCGCCATAAAACCAGTATATCCCCCCTACGTATTAGGAGTTCCATTCAATCGGCGCTGATATCGGGCAGAGTTCCGCCGTTCAAAGCCGCTTCCTCATGTACCCCGCTCATGCCTACCCAATTAAGGAGAGCGGCCCCCGCCCTCGTAGCACGGGAGCCGCTCTCTTATCTCTGCTCAGCGCGCCGGCTAAGCCAAGCAAGCCGGGATTATGAAGCGACCATTAACCCCAGCCGCCCATGCCGCCGACCACCTTGTGCGCTTCGAGCGCAACCGCGTTTGGATGGACCTCGCCCTCTTTGGGCCACATGATGGGATAGCCTTCGTTGTAGCGAAGGAACTGTACATGCCCATCCATGTACAACACGTTGCTGCCGCCGGGGAGATGGTTGAAGATAAGCGTGCTGGAGCGTTTGGCCATGTGCGTGCCGCCTGTTTCAACCTCGGGGCCCCACGCGTCCCACATGACGCCGATGCTGCTCTGAGCTTCGGCGCCCGCAGCGGGATTATTGATGTCCGTAATGAAGAATCGCTCGATGCCTTCCCGCAGGCGGGGATAGGTGTCCGGCAGCGGCGCCCCATCGTCG
>JAWOFY010000244.1:0-2982 GCA_046497285.1 Candidatus Hydrogenedentota bacterium | reverse complement strand
ATCGATTATGTGCCGATCCAACAGGTCCCGCAGCTCATCGCGGATATCTTTAATCCGGTTGTAGGCTTCCTCTGAAGCCCAGTTCTTCTTGGACGCGCCAGTGGCCTTCATGTCCTTAAGCGTCTGCGCGATGTCATCCAACGCGCGGGGCGATTCGGCCTTGGCGACGGCTTCCAGCAATCCCAGCAATTCTTGGCGCATAAGCTCGCGCTTGTCACCGGGTGTGAGACACGCCTCGCCAAGCTCGCTCAGTTCCGTCCGCAACTTGGTCAATTCGGGATGATCGCGAAGCGCATGCAGCGCCTCGGCCCGGTAAGCTTCTATCGTCTCATCCCAATAGGCGAGCAGGGCGTCCACGTCCGTCAGGGGTTGGCGGCGCAACGCCTGCTCCACGGCGGGCCGCCGCCCTATCAGCGCGCGGAGTTCGCGCGCGGCCGTATTCAACCCGTACGCCGCGGCGAAACGGTGAAGCGGGCCATCGTGTGCCGCGTTCAACCTGTTGTGAAGAAAGTCCTCTATCACCTCTTCTCGGAGCAGATAATTCTCGGCCTCGGCCAGAATCCCGAAATCCGGGTCGCGATTCAAAGTGAGGGCGTGCTCCCGCAACAGGCGCATGCAGAAGCTGTGGATGGTCGAAATGCGGGCCGTCTCCACCTTCCGCTCGGTTTCCCGCCAGAAGCCGGCGTTCGCATCGTTCCGGGCCGCCAAGGCGCGGCAGGCCGTCCGGACGCGCGATTTCATCTCTGCCGCGGCCTTGTCCGTGAACGTGATCGCGGCGATCTGCTCGAGGCGGGCGTGACCATGCCGAAGCAAGTGGATGATGCGATTGACCAGCACACTCGTCTTGCCGGAGCCCGCGCCAGCGTCCACGCACAAATGCTGGCCGGTGGTTTCGATGGCGCGCCGTTGTTCGGGGGTCAAGCGGGGCATCTACACATCCTCCTCGCCGCTAGGCGCCGCTTCATCCCCGTCCAAGGCCTGGGCGGTTATCTTCTGCTGGACACGGTGGGGCTCAAAGCGGCAGGGCCGCCGGTTGGCGCAGAAGTGACACGGCGCCCCTGCATGCGTGTTGGGCGGGAACCGGCCCGACCGGATGCCTTGCACGCACCCGGCCATGGATAGCAAGGCCGTCTGACGCCGTTTTTGCGCCAGCTCGCGCGGGTCTATCTTGCGGTTGCCCTCCTTTAAACACTCCAGCGGATTCTTGTTGGCCCCAATTTCGATGAAGACGGCGGAATGACATTCGTACCTTGGCGCGAGGTGATCCTCGAGGGCCATCATGTACAACGTGAGTTGCAGCGAGACCCCGGCCTCCATGTCCCGCTTCTGCGCACGGATGGTGTTCTTGTAGTCGACAATGCGGGCTTCCTGGCCGTTCCGGAGGTCAACGCGGTCGATGATGCCCGCGAGCTGGATCTCACCGCCGCTTTCGAGATGGACCCGGTACGGTTCCGACGTTTGAAGGGCGTCGCCCGAGCGTTCCCGGACATGGCCAAAGGCCACCTCGAAATGCGCGGGTTTCCAGGGCGCGTTCTTTTCGTCGTTGCGCTGAATGCGGAAATACCGTTCCAGCGTGTTTCGAATCGACCGGCGCTCGACGGCCTGGACCCCGCGCGAGACCGGCAAACTCCGTCCGGCATAGTCCGCGAAGGTCTCATCAGCCAGTTCCATGAGACGGGCGAGGCCTTCGTCCCCCGGGATATCCGCGCAATTCCGGCCGCGATATTCGGCATGGAAGCGGTGAAGCCCGGCGTGCAAGATGGCCCCCCGGACGCGCGCATCAAAGCGGGCCTCGGGCGTCTCGACCGGGCATAATTCAAGGACCCGCTCCATGAAAAAGCGGAAGGGACATTCGGCATACGTTTCGAGCTGGCCCGCGCTGAAGGAATAACGGGGCCCGAACCGTTCGCCGAGTTCCGCGTGAATCGCGCCGTCGGTCAGCACGCCATCATACGGCCCGAAATCCTCCAGGCTGTAGCGGGCCTGCTCCACCTCGGCGCCGTGTTTCTCGCGGGACAGCGCATCCGAAAACATGGCCTGCAAGCCAGCGCGTTCGCGGGAGCCGAATGCGATGTTGCGCAGTTCCCGCCAAGACGCCGCCTTCGCCGCGGGAGGCAACGTCAACGCCGGATTGAGGGTGGCCGGTTTGAGGCTGGGAAACAGAAGGAGGAGATCCTCGATGTAGGGGCTCGGCATGGCCGCGCGGCCTTCCCCGGACGCGGCGGGCCAACTCAAATGCACATGAGCGCCGCTTTCAAGGACGCGCTGAAACATCAAGCGTTCCCGGCTGCTCCGTCCAGCTGGGCTATCGGACGCCAATCCGCCGCCCGCCAGTTCTTGGAGGTCTTCTTCGCTGAACAGCGCGTTGGCGGGTTCGGCGCGGGGCACATTGTCTTCCGTAAGCCCAACGTAGAAGACGTGGCTGAAGCGCAACTGGCGAATGCCTTCGGGGTCGGCCACCATGACGCCGTTGGGCTGCCCCGGCGTTCGCGCGTAAGGGGTGGACTGAAACGCGTGGCGCAGAAACGCCGTGAACGAGGCCAGGTTCATGGCGGGATCCCGGCGGCGCGCGGTCAGCCATAACCGAACCCGCCCCAACAGGCGCGTGACGGCGCGGTAGGCCTCCAGCTCGGCGGCGCGGTGCTCAGCTTCGGGCAACGCCGCGAGCGCGCCATCGATGGGCAGCGCGTGCAAGAGGCCTTCCATCGCCTCGCAATAGCCGCCCAGCGTGCTGTCGTCCGGCAGCCGGTTCAGGATCGCGTCAAGAGATTCAATGGCGCGCGCAAGGGCGGCAATCGCCGCGTCGGGATCGGCCAAGGAAGGGAAGTCCTTGTCCCACCCTTCGCGGCGTTGCCGTTCGAGCCGCTCCACCCCGACCGCCCAATCTTTCCGTCCGCCAATGACGCCCGCAAGCCGCGCCAACACCGGCGCCGGTTCCAACAGCTCCCTCGTCTCCTCACCACTTTGAAACCAAGGCGCCAT
>JAWOFY010000232.1:0-4442 GCA_046497285.1 Candidatus Hydrogenedentota bacterium | reverse complement strand
CGCCAGCTCAGCCACGGCGGCTGCGGGCGCGGCGGCGGCCGGAAAAGCGGCCGCGTCCAAGGACTCGGATGATGGCGCCGCGAAAGCGCAACCCCAAGACGCTGCTCCCGCCGAGACGCCTCCCCGGCGACAAGCACCCCAAAAAGAGACGCCTGCCGCCGAAGAGGATAAAACCGCCCGCCGACGGAGCGGTTCGGCTCCCGCGCCTGCGCCGCCATCGGTGCGCCGGCTCGCGCGTGAGATAGGCGTGGATATCAACGAAGTGCCGGGGACAGGGCCGCAGGGCCGCATTACCAGCGAAGACGTGAAGAACTACGCCCGGCAAGTTAACACCGAAGCGCCAGCCGTGGCCCCCCGGGAGCCCAGCGGGACCGCGCAAGCCTCTTCCGATTTCAGCCGTTGGGGCGAGGTAGAGCGTTCCGCCATGGGTAGTGTGCGCCGCCGGACGGCGGAAAACATGAGCCAGGCTTGGACCTCCATCCCCATGGTGACGCAGTTCGACAAGGTGGACATTACCGAGGTCGAAAAGTTGCGCAAACGCTACGCCAAACAGGTGGAGGAAGCCGGCGGCAAGTTAACCGTCACGGCCATGTTGGTCAAGGTGTTGGGGGCCGCGCTTAAGAAGTTCCCCCAATTCAATGCGAGCCTCGACATGGCGAACGAGGAAATCGTCTACAAACGCTACTACAACATCGGGGTGGCCGTGGACACGGAGCGGGGCTTGTTGGTGCCGGTCATTCGCGATGTCAATGAAAAGAGCATTACCGAGCTGTGTGTGGAACTCAGCGACACGGCCGAGCGCGCCCGCAACCGGAAGCTGAGCCTGGACGACATGCAGGGCGGCACGTTCACCATCAGTAACCTCGGGGGAATTGGCGGGACCGGGTTCACGCCCATCGTGAACGCGCCGGAAGCCGCGATTCTCGGCGTGGCCCGTTCGAGCACGGAGCCCGTATACATCGACGGCCGCTTCGAACCGCGCACCCTCATGCCGCTCGCTTTGACCTATGACCACCGTTTGATCGACGGATCCGACGGCGCGCGCTTCTTGCGATTTGTTGCGGAAGTGCTTGAACAGCCTTTCCTCCTCTTTCTGGAGGGATAAAGCAGCCCCCGGCTGCTTGGAGGGAAGCGGTTCGTGAATCCATATCAATGCAAATGAACCTTGGTTGGCCGCCGGCGCCGCTACAGAGGCCCGCGGCATGAAGATGGGAAGTGAGTGATTCATCATGACTGGCGAGGAAACCCAAAAGAAGCACGTAGCGATAATTGGAGGCGGACCCGGCGGCTATGCGGCCGCGTTCAGGGCCAATGATCTCGGTTTCGACGTGACCATCATTGAAACAAAGCCCAACCCTGGTGGCGTGTGCCTGTACTGGGGTTGCATTCCAACCAAGGCGTTGGCGCATGTGGCGAAGATCATAACCGAGGCCCGCGAAGCTGAACACTGGGGCATCACGTTCTCCAAGCCCCGACTCAATCTACAGCGGCTCCGTGAAAGCAAGGACGCGGTTGTGGAGAAATTGACCGGAGGCCTGGGCCAGCTTTGCAAGGCGCGGGGCGTGAAGTTTATTCAGGGCCGGGCGGACTTCGTAAATTCGCAGACCCTTCACATTATGCTGCAAGACGGCTCCGAACAAGAGTTAAGGACGGATTACACCATCCTCGCCCCGGGCTCGCGCCCCATGTCCCTGCCCGATACCTATCTCGAAACACCGCGCCTCATGGACTCCACCGACGCGCTTGAGATTGAGGACATGCCGGAGTCGTTGCTCGTCATCGGCGGCGGAATAAACGGCGTCGAGCTGGGTAGTGTGTATGCGGCCTTGGGGACGAAGGTAACGATTTGCGAGATGACCCCGTCGCTGCTGCCCGGCGTGGACCAAGAACTCGTGCGCATCCTCCACACGCGCATGGAGTCCATCATGCATAACATTATGCTAGAAACCAAGGTGGCGAAGATCGAGGAGCAAAACGACGGGCTGAAGTGCCGCTTTGAGGGCAAGAACGCCCCCAACGAGGAACAGGTCTTCGAAAAGGTCCTGGTCTGCATCGGCCGCAAGCCCAATTCGAGCGGGTTAGGACTGCGGAACACCGGCGTAAAACTCGACGAGCGCAGCTACGTCAAGGTGGATCCGGCCCGTTGGACGGATGACCCCCATATTCTCGCCATCGGCGATATCACCGGGGAGCCGTTGCTGGCTCATAAGGCGTCTCACGAAGGCCGGGTCGCCGCTGAGGCTATTGCCGGGCATAACGTGGCCTTTGAGCCCTACGCCATTCCCTCCGTGGTTTTCACGGATCCCGAAGTGGCCTATTGCGGCCTGACCGAAGACCAAGCCAAGAAGCAAGGCATCGAGGTCAAGATCTCCCGATTTCCATGGGGCGCATCCGGCCGGGCGCTTACGCTGAACCGGGCCGAAGGCCTCACCAAACTCATCGCCGACCCCGAAACCGAGCAGCTTCTCGGCGTCGGCATTGTGGGCGCCGGGGCGGGCGAGCTGATTTCGGAAGGCGTGCTGGCCATCGAGATGGGCGCCACGGCCCACGATATCGGCCTGAGCATTCACCCCCATCCCACGCTGGGCGAGACCGTCATGGAATCCGCCGACCTTATCTTTGGACAAAGCACGCACATCTACCAAAAGCCCAAAAAAGATAAGATGCCAGAGCGAGAAGCAGCTTCAGCCGGGAAAGAATAGGCCCAAACCACGTAACGCGAAATGAAGAAGAAACGGATCGAGACCAATCCGGAGCCCGATGCCCCACTCACGGATAACCCCTTTGAGGCGTTGTCGGGCCAGATGCCGGAAAACGTGCCCGAAGGAGAAGCCAGTCCCCAATCTGGGGCGGCGGACCATAACGCCGGCCGCCCTTGGAGCGTGGAGAAAACCCGCAAGGGAGGCTGGCCCGTGGGATTTGAGAAGCGCGCGGGCAACAAGGCGGTCACCATCATCGATCGCGTAAGCGGCGACGCCAAGGCGCTATTGACCGAGTTAAAAAAACACTGCGGCGCGGGCGGAACGGTCCGCGAGGACAGCATCGAACTTCAGGGAGACCATCGCGAACGAGTCCAGGCGTTTCTGGACAACACCGCCTCCCAATAAGCCCTCTCTTTTGGGGGCATTGAGCCGCAACTGACGTAAATGGTCCCCGGTTTCCGCTCGAGGGAAACCGGGGACGTGTTCTTATCCGCGTGTTCCAGCCCCAATAGATCCTTCTAAGTACTTGTGTGACAAGGATCTAGGCTCTTGATTCCGCTTTTGGCATCGCTCTTGCTGCCTCCTAAGACGACGCCCGAAAGGACGGCGCAAAACCGGCCGGGCCAAGCCGCGTTCCAAGCGGGAAAAGGGGGTAACCATGGTTGGTAAGAAAGGGTTTACGTTAATCGAGCTGATGATCGTCGTATCCATCATCTCCATCCTCATGACCATCGCCGTCCCCAATTTCTTGCGCTTTCGCATGAACGCCAACGACGGGGCGGCCGTGGGCCACATGCGAACCATCAGCACGAGTGAGACGATGTTTCAATCCTCCGGCATCGCCGATAAGTCTGGCGACGGCGTATGGGATTACGCCACGCTGGAGGAATTGGGCTCGGGAGACAAAGGCCCCCCGTTCATAGACGAAAAACTCAGCGGAGGCGAACGATCTGGATACCTCTATGAAGTGGAGGTAACCCAAAGCAGCGCCACGAGCGCGCCGGCCTACACCTGCACCGCCACACCCGCCCAGCCCGGACGCTCGGGAATCCGGCGCTTTTTCGTTGACGAAACCGGGACCCTTCGCTATACGGCGGACGGCTCCGCCCCCGGCCCGGAATCCAATCCCATAAGCTGAACACCTAACACGCTTCTCCGTTCGCTCCCCTCCCCCGGTGGGCGTTGGGTCTGGCAGCGCCCCAACGCCCACCATCCTTGTATCATCGCCGCAATGACAGCCATGCGAGGGTGTGCCCGCGCAAAGTGTGATAATGACAACATCGAGTGTGTGTTGGGCAGAGGGGGTAGTTAGCGTTATGGAGGCGTGAGAAAGTTTCCCAGCCTCAGGACGCAGGGAACGTGAGGATGAAAGCGCATGAAGCAGGAGCGGAGAAGGTTGTCTTTTACCGGCCTCTCTCTTTGATCCGCGCCTTTGAATTGAGACCAGCTTGCAGACAGCGTGAAACAAAGCGTAAAGTCTTTAATATCAAGCACTTACAGTTCTGAATCCTGGACATTCTTTGATTCAGCGGTGTTTTGTTGCCCCCTTTTCCGCTGTGAAGAAACCAAAGACCATTTTTTCGCCCCAGTGCCTCCCCCCAAGCCACCCCCGACAGTCCCGCGCCATGCCTATCCCGGCTCCAGATCCGGAGCGACGATCTCCCCGCATTCCGGGCAGATGTCGTCTATGTAAAGAACAGCTGTGTCGCACGAAGGGCATCGCTTGGCGGGTTCCGGGGA
>JAWOFY010000225.1:0-12122 GCA_046497285.1 Candidatus Hydrogenedentota bacterium | reverse complement strand
GTGAAACCCTGTTTTCCTTTTCGCATCACATTTTCCTCCGTCAAAAATCGTTCGTTCTTAGCCAGCCCTGAACCCACGATCCCCACGGCTCTAGAGAAGCCACACCAACTCAGTCACTTCATTAATCACCTCCTTGGAGTGTCCGTGTTATACTAATCGAAATTGTAGTTCTTATTAAACACTCTATAGTTTATATAAGCTTCATATGGATTTCAAGTTTATTAGATCATATTAAAAATAAATTTCTCTCGTGCGGGTGAAGAAGATGTGTGTGTGAGGCGGGAGCCGGGCAGACCGGCCCTACTAACGAAGTGGGAGGTAGGAAAGGCGCGGCGGGAAACCTGAAGTCGCCCACCGCGCCCTCTTGCTTATGCTACCGTTCGCGCTGGATCATTCTCGTGGCGTGGCCGTATTTCAGCGCCGAGTTGACGAGCGCATCAAGACGGTTTTCGATCTCGGGATCCACAATACGGCCTGTTTCGTCGAGCTGATCAGCGGCCGCGTGGACCATGCGAGGAAGGATGAAGCAGTGGTAATCGAGCATGAGGCTGTTGGCGAAGGACATCGGAGCCATATAGCTGGATCGTCCTCCCGCCGCGCAGAGGAACCCCACGATGCGGTCTTCCCAAGCGGCGCCCGTGAGTTCGAGCAGGTTCTTCGCGGCTGCGTTGACCCCATAGTTATACACGGGAAGCCCCAGCAACACGGCGTCGGCGTTGGCGATTCGTTCCGCCAATTCCGAAACGCGGGGAGTAAAACTCTCCGGCGTACCGTCGCAAAAGGGCAGGGGGTGCTCCCGGAGATCGATGAAGACGGTCTCTTCGCTATGCGCGCGGATGCCTTCGGCCGCCATGCGCGCCAACGAGCGGCTGCGGCTATTGGGGTTCAGGCTGCAACTGATTACGACAAAGGCCATGATTGCAAATTCCTCTTCGCGGGAAGTGAGCGGGTAACGGAAAATGGGCGCCAGCCCCCTGAATAAGGCTGGTCCCCGGATCGTTTTCTGGCACGGTGCGGCGCCAAGAGAGTGGCTCAACCAAACGCGAAATTCAAGCTGCGATATTCCCAAGGCGCGTTGGTGTCTTGTTGTCTTGATATTAGATTGCTTACATTACAACCCACGGCTTGTGTCAGCACCCGCGTTTGCCGTATAATAACGCGTTCGTCCGAAGCGCCGCCCAGCGTTAAAGGTTGGCGGGCGGCGCACAGAAGCGCCTATGTGGCTGAGGGGCGTAGGAGAATAAGCGTAAGGAGACTGGAGAGGGCAAGCCATGACAACAGAAAGCGGTAAGATGAAGATCGCTGACATATACGGGCCGAGCAAGTTCGGACTGTCATTTGAGTTGTTTCCGCCTAAGACGGAAGAGTCTGAACGAGAGCTTTTCCACAATCTCGACGATCTTGTGGCGTTTGAGCCCGACTATATCACCTGCACCTATGGGGCGGGCGGCTCGACGCGGGAGAAGACGCTGGAGATCGTCAGCGAAGTCAAGAAACGGTATAAGACGCCGGTCGCCGCTCATCTCACGTGCGTCGGCGCGACCAAGGACGACATTCGCGCGTTTCTGCGTGAGGCCACCGAGCTGGACGTGGACGCTATCATGGCGTTGCGCGGCGATCCGCCCAAGGGCGAGACGGAGTTCAAGCCCGTGGATGGGGGTTTGAACTACGCCAATGAGCTGGTGGAACTCATCCGGGATGAATTCCCGCATTTTGGCATCGCCGTGGCGGGGTATCCCGAGGTACATCAAGAAGCGCCGGACGCCATTGCGGACTTGGATAACCTGAAGCGGAAAGTGGATGCGGGCGCCGAGGTGGTGGTGACGCAGTTCTTCTTTGATAACGAGAACTTCTTCCGGTTCCGGGAATGGTGCGAGACGGCAGGGATCAACGTGCCGATCGTTCCCGGGGTTCTGCCGGTCACTAACAGTAAGATGATCAAGCGCATCGCCAAACTGTGCGGCGCGCAATTGCCGCAGGACTTTCTTGATCGCCTGGAGGCGCACGAGGATGATCCGCAAGGGCAGTTCGACGTGGGCGTGTATTACGCCACGCGGCAAGTGGACGAACTGGTGGAAAGCGGTGTGCCCGGCATCCATTTCTACGTGCTCAACAAATCCAGGGCCACGGCGACCTTGCTGCGCGCGCTTACGCTGCCGCAGCGGGCGGCGGACCTCGCGGAGGGATGACGCCATCCTCTGATCCCCTTTGGAGAGGGGAATGCGTGGATGGCCGGGACAGACACACTTCAGACAATCCGGGGCAGTGCCCCGTTGTTGCGTGATGCCCCGCGCCGGGGCTATAATGAGGGTAGTGACGGTGTAGGCCGTCAAGGCGCTTACCGTAAGGAGCATTTTCATGTGGCACCCAGGTATTGGCGAACTGCTAATCATTTTGGTCATTGTTTTGGTTATCTTCGGCGCGGGCAAGCTGCCCCAAGTCGGACGGAGCCTTGGCTCGGCCATAACGGAGTTTAAGGAATCGGTCCAGCCGAAGGACGAGGAAGAGACCTCCGCTTCGGGGGAGACGACGACGCCTCCCAACGAGGAAGATTCGTCCGAGGAAAGCCGGAGCTAAGCTATAGCTTAGGCGGAGAGCGATCGGCTGGCTGGTTGGTTACGCCGTAGACAGTGAACAAAGCGAACGCGTGAGGCGTGTGGAAGTGAACATGCCTCACGCGTTGTGTTTCTTGCGCCTCTCCCCCACGCTTACCGCACGTCGTATTCCTTTAGTTTGCGATAAAGGGTACGCAATCCGATACCGAGCGTCTTGGCGCACGCCTCCTTATTGTAACCGGTCACCTTCATGGTTTCCTCAATGACGATGCGCTCCACCTCCTTCATCGTGACGCCGGTGGGAATGCGAATTTCGCTCACCTCGGGGGCCGTGGTATGGCGTAAGTACTCCGGCACGTCTTGCAGGTCCAGCACGGAGCCGGAACGGGTCATGATCACCATCCCTTCGATGATGTTCTTGAGCTCGCGCACGTTGCCGGGCCACTTGTACCGTGTAAGGACGTCCAGTACTTTGCGCGAAATTCCCTCCACCGCCTTGTCATGCGTTGCCCGGGCTTCCTTGAGAAAGTGATCGGCCAGCAAAGGGATATCCTCCCGCCGATCGCGCAGCGGCGGGACCTCGATGCTCACCACACGCAGGCGGTAATAGAGGTCGTCGCGGAATTGGCCGGTCTCCATCATCTTTTCGAGGGAGCGGTTGGTGGCTGCGATAAGGCGGACGTCCACGCTAATCGTGCGGTTGTCGCCGAGGCGCTCGAACTGCTGTTGTTCAAGTACGCGCAGCAACTTAGCCTGAAGGGGCAAGCTCAACTCACCAATCTCGTCGAGAAACAGCGTGCCCTTGTCCGCGACCTCGAAGCGGCCCGTGCGTTTCTGGACGGCCCCCGTGAAGGCCCCCGACACGTGGCCGAACAGTTCGCTCTCGACAAGGGCTTCCGGCAAGTTGGCGCAGTTCAGTTTCACAAAGGGCGCGTCCCGCCGGGGGCTGTTGTTGTGGATGGCCTGGGCGATGAGATCCTTGCCCGTGCCCGTCTCGCCGCGAATAAGCGCGCTGCCCCGCGTCGGCGCGATTTGCCGGACGGCCTCGTAGACCTTCATCATCTGAGGCGACTGGCCGACGAGATTGTCGAGGCCGTAGCGCTCGTCCAGGCGGCGCTTGAGTTCATGCTGCTCGAGCACCAGTTTCTGCCGGCCAATGGCCTGCTCGATGACCGCCTCAAGCTTGCCCAGGTTCAACGGCTTGGTCTGGAAATCGACCGCGCCCTGCCGCATGGCCTCGGTGGCTAGCTCGACATCGGGCTCCTCGGTGATGAGCACCACGCAGATCTCGGGGTTGCGATCCTTGGCCACGGCCAAGAGGCGCATGCCGTCGATGCGCTGGCTGTTCAGGTCGGTGATGAGGACATCGACCTGATGACCATCGAGATGGTTATACGCTTTCTCACCATCGTCCACCCATTCCACTTCATAGCCGCGCTCGCTCAGATATGCCATGATGTCGCGGGCAATGCCTGGATCGCGGTCCACAAGAAGAACGGTGGCGCAGGGGGAATCGTTCGGCATGGAACCTCCTTGACTCGGTCGTGTAGTCTACCAAAGCTTGGGAATGACCGGCAATGGGTACAATCGCCGCATACGGCGGTGTACGGGGCGTTTACATCCCCCGGCCCTGCGGGCCACCCCTTCAAAGGGGGAATTCGTAGCGCCGGCATCTTGCCGGCAAAAAGGGCATATGGAGGCGGCGATGGGAATTATTCCCCCTTGGAAGGGGGATCAAGGGGGATGTTGTTCCCTGGAGCAGCCGCTTACCCGGCGATTGGGCAATGGACCGGGGGCGGCCGAATCACGGGAACGCGCCGTTGCTGACGCCGCGGCCAATAGCCGCGCATTTGTTTTCATCTCTAGATTTAAGGAAGGAAAGGTCCACGAAATGACGCAAGATTTCAAGCAATTCGCTCAACGTCTAGACGAACTCGCCTCCGGCTACACGCGCGCGCAAATACTCTTCACCGCCAACAGCGCGGGGCTCTTCGACTATCTGGAGGCCCCCGCGAGCGCGGAAGCCGTTGCACAAAAACTGGGGTGGTCCCCACGCGGAACACGGATGCTGCTCGACGGTCTCCTGGGGCTGGGCCTCGTGGAAAAGCGCGATGGCGCTTATTGGAACGCCCCCATCGCGTCCCACAGCTTGGTCAGCTCAAGCGCCGGGTACCAAGGGCACATCCTCCAGCACAAAGCCCACGGCTGGGACGCGTGGTCGCGCCTGGACGAAGCCGTGGCCCAGGGCGCTCCACCTCCCGAAGGACGCACCGAACGAAACGAGGAGGAGCTGCGGGCATTCATCCTGGGCATGGACGATGGCGGCCGTCTTAGCGCGCGGGACATGCTGGAACGTATTGATCTCACACCGTACCGCCACATGCTGGACATCGGCGGCGGTCCAGGCTCCTACCCCATCGCCTTTCTTCAGCGCCATCCCAACATGCGCGCCACGCTGATTGACAAACCGAACGTCATCGAAATCGCGCGGGAACAGGTGGCCAAGGCGGAACTGGAGGATCGCATCGAATTCATCGAGGGCGATTTCCTCGAGACCGATTTCGGCGATGGGTATGACCTCGTGCTGTTGTCCAACATCATCCACATGCTCGATGCCGAGGCGAACGCCCGCTTGGTCCAGCGTTGCGTCGATGCGATGGTCTCCGGCGGGCTGCTCATCATCAAGGACTTTATCGTCGACGACGCCCGCACCGGCCCGCCGTTCAGTCTGTTCTTCGCGCTCAATATGCTGCTGCACACCGAAGGAGGCGACACCTACCGGGAAAGCGACGTCATGGAATGGACCCGCGACGCTGGCCTCGAGAACGGACATTTCGTGGACCTCACGCCCCAGACGCGCTTGTGGCTCGCCTACAAACCGTAACGCCGGCTATCTTGCCGGCATTCACATAGGCCGCCTGGAAGGCGGCAGCACGATTTTGCGGTCGCTTATTCGGGGATTGGGGGTTGACACGCCCTTGTGAAATAGGTGATATTTAACCGCATGGCATGGATTCAATTCATTTTGGGGCGAACCCTATTCAACCCGATAAGGAGGATGCGCGATGCGCGCGAAGACGGATCGGATTTCAGGCGGTGCAAGCGGTTGGCGGCTGGCGATGGCGGCAGGGTTCGCAATCGTTTGTATAATGATGGCGGCGTCCGCCGATGAAACGGCGGATCTTATCCTGCACAACGGCCAAGTCATTACCGTGGACAAGGACTTCTCCATCCATGAAGCGGTGGCCATCGGCGATGGCGTGATTCTCGCCGTGGGAAGCAACGATGAAGCGCTCGCATTGGAGGACGGCGCCACCGAGGTCATCGACCTCGAAGGGAAGACGGTATTGCCCGGCCTCATGGATTCCCACGTCCACTCCACGGGCGCTGCGGTGCATGAATTCGATCACACCATTCCCGAGATGCGGAACATTGCGGATGTCCTCGACTACGTGGAGCGCCGGGCGGAAATCCTTGAGCCGGGCGAATGGATCCGCGTCAGCCAAGTCTTTATCACGCGTCTCGAGGAGCGGCGCTATCCCACGCGGGCCGAGCTGGACGAGGCGGCGCCGGAGAATCCCGTCGTGTTCCGCACGGGCCCGGACGCGTCGCTGAACTCTCTGGCCCTCGAACGCAGCGGCATCGACGCGGATTTCGAGGAGGAAAGGGGCCTCGTCGAGCGCGATCCCGAGACCGGAGAACCCACGGGCATCTTGCGGGGACTCAACCATCTCGTGGCCTACGAAGCGCCGGAAGGAATGGAGTCGCCCACGCACGAGGATCGGAAGGATCACTTGGCTGAACTGCTCCAAGACTACGCCTCGGTGGGACTCACCGCCGTCATGGACGGCAACGCCAGTTCCGGCGGATTGAATCTCTATACCGAGCTGCTGGAGGAGGGCCGCCTTCCCGTGCGCGTCGCGGCGCAACACGCCACCCCGGGCGGGGCGGACCCGGAATCCTACCGCGAGGCCATCGCCAATATCGCCGAACACCCGCTTCGCGTGGATGGTAGCGATCACCTGCGCATCATTGGGGTGAAGACCTTCTTGGATGGCGGCATGCTCACGGGCACGGCGTACATGCGGGAACCCTGGGGCGTAAGCGAACTCTATAACATCGACGATCCCGAGTACCGCGGCATTCGCAACATCCCCCACGAGAACGTGGTCGACCAGATCCGCGCGGCGGCCGAGCATGACCTGCAATACACGGCCCATTGCCAAGGAGACGCCGCGACCCTTGGACTGCTGGAGGCCTACGCCGAAGTGAACGAAGACATCGATCTCGCTCACACCCGGCCCAGCATAACGCACGGCAGTTTTTTGAGCGCCGAGGCCATCGATTTGATGGTTGAGCTGGACGCCGTGGCGAACGTTCAACCGGCGTGGTTCTATTTGGACGCTGCAACCCTGCTCAACCATTTCGGCCGGGATCGCCTCGAGTATTTCATTCCGTTGCGCAGCTTGTTGGAGGCCGGCGTGACCGTGGGCGGCGGCTCCGACCATATGCAGAAGATTGGTCCCCGGCGATCCGTCAACCCATACGATCCCTGGCTGGGTATCTGGACCACCCTGACACGGCTGCCGCGCGGCATGGACGAGCCGCTAAATCCGGATGAACGGCTCAGCCGCGAACAAGCGCTCCGGTTCTACACCGCCCACAACGCCTACCTCTTTTTCCAAGAAGATCTCACGGGGTCCATTGAGCCGGGCAAGGCGGCGGATATCGTCGTCATCGACCGGGACGTTCTAACATGCCCCGTGGACGACATCCTCGACACCGAGGTGCTGCAAACCTACGTGGAGGGCGAACTCGTCCATCACGCGGAGGAGTGAGGTTTCAGCACGCGCGAGCCAGGCTGGGAAAAAGGGACGTCAACAACATCATCCCCCTGCCCCCTCTTCAGAGAAGGGGCAGGGGGATGTTTTTTGGGCTTTGCGCGTTTATCGCTTACGCTGCATTTAGCAGAAGTGCTTTTGCAAGAACTCCAGGTCGAGTTCGGGGTACACGGGGAAGCGATCCAGCAAAGCCTTCACCCGTTGTTTCGCCTCTTGGTGGGCTCCCGGATCAATCGTGTACTTCGCCTTACTTGGTTTACCCGCGTTGGCCCCGGATTCAATGGTGGTGGGCGTGGTGTTGGAAAGCGCCAGCTTGATGACGGCGCCGATCTCTTTCATTTCCTCGATGCCCATGCCCAAACTCGTCACGGCGGGCGTGCCAATACGCAGCCCGCTCGTGTACCAGGGGCCGTTGGGGTCGTACGGCAAACTGTTGCGGTTCAACGTGAAGCCGCACTCGCGCACGGCGCTCTCCGCCTGGCGGCCGGTGAGATTGTAAGGCCGCACGTCGATGAGCATGAGATGATTGTCCGAGCCGCCCGTGGCGACGGTCAACCCTCCCTCTTTGCAGGCCTCGGCCAGCGCCCGGGAGTTGTCCACGATCCGTTGCGCATATTCCCGGAACTCGGGTTGATTCGCCTCGGTGAACGCCACCGCCTTCGCCGCCATCACATGCGGGAGGGGACCGCCGATAACCATCGGACATCCTTTGTCCACGTATTCGGCGAACTCGGACTTGCAGAGCACCAGGCCGCCGCGTGGGCCGCGTAGCGTCTTGTGCGTGGTCGAGGTAACCATGTGCGCATGGGCCACCGGGTCGTAGTCCCCCTCGAACACGCCGCCGGCCACGAGGCCCGCGAAGTGGGCCATGTCCACCATGAACACCGCGCCCACCTTGTCCGCCATCTCCCGCATCCGGCGGAAATTGATCGCGCGGGGGTAGGCGCTGTAGCCCGCCAACAGGATGAGTGGCTGCACTTCTTGCACGGTGCACTCCAGCTCGTCGTAGTCGAT
Source organism: Candidatus Hydrogenedentota bacterium (assembly GCA_046497285.1). GTDB lineage: Bacteria > Hydrogenedentota > Hydrogenedentia > Hydrogenedentales > SLHB01 > SKRY01. The sequence goes on along the minus strand of JAWOFY010000225.1, from coordinate 3,712 downwards.
CAGACCGGTTTCCTTGCTCACGCCATAACTGTAGGCATCGAACATGCGAGCGGACACGTTGAAGCGGTAGCCATGGGTAAGGTGACCGCCGGAATAATAGTCAAGGCCCAGCAGGCGCTGGTTTCCGGCCTTCTCCCGGATGGTGTTCCATTCGCCCTGGGACAGTTTCGCCGGGTTCTCAATGCCCATCTCCTTGAGCGCGGGCGTCTCCACCCGCGCCTGAAGGATGGCCCAATACGCAATCAGATTGGCGTCCGCCCCGCTGTGGGCCTGGACATACGCGTGCTCCGCCTTGAACAGCTTTTGCGCCTGCTCACACGCATACGCTTCAATGTCATCCACATTGTCGCACCCCGCATAGAACCGGTGGCGGGGATACCCCTCGGCATACTTGTCCGTGAGGAGATTGCCCATGGTCAACTGGGATTCAAGCGTGCTGTAATTCTCGCTCGCGATAAGCTTGATATTGTTCCGCTGGTCGGCCAGTTCTTGGACAATGCTTTGGGCCACATTCGGCGCCACCGAAGCGGTCGCGCTCAAGTTGGCTATGTACGCCAAAAAGTTGGTGTTAACCTGTTCGGCCGGCGTCTGTTTCAGATACGCCTCGACCGCAGTGGAATGGTGGGATTGGGCAATAGTCACGATGGTATCCTCCCGTCGGTTGAGTTTGGATTAAGACCAAATTGTAGCGATTTTGACCTAACCATTGCAAGATTTTTATATACTGATTGTGAATAAGGGTTCAGTAGTACAAACTGGTCTCCAATACATGTGTCCCCTTTTTGGGCAGGAAAAGACATTTTTCGTCGCCCAATTTCTGACAGATCGTCAACGCGCGCCGCCTCACCGCTCTGTGCTTCAAAGCTCTCCTTCTTGAAATAGATCCTTGTCCCTGCGGCGCATACGGAATCCTTACTCCAGCGGTTTAGAGCTGCATTTGCTTGGAATGGAAATTGCTCCCCTGAGGGAAACAGGAATCTGGCTCAACTTTGATCCGCGGATAACCCCGCGTCACGCCAGGGGGCTCACATGAACCAGCCTTTCAATAGCAACTCCACCAAGGCCAAACGGCGCAACGACGCCGGGATGACCCTGATCGAGCTGATGATCGCCGCCGGGATTATGACGGTGGCTTTCGTGCTTCTATTTGGCTCGATCATCAGCATCTCCACCACTGGCCAGATGACGGAGGACCGCGCGCTGGCGGCCGCTCATATGGGAACGATCACCGAGGAATTGCAGGGCCTCGGTTGGGACGAGTTTCTGGCGTACGAACCGCCGGCCTTGGGCGGCCTTGGAACCGGCGCTCAGATCAACATTGAACTGATCGATACCAGCGGAGCGAACGAAACCGTCTTGGGGGCACTCCCCACCACGCACTCGGACTTGGCGACGGCCTTCCCGCCCAATCCCATCGAGGCGCGCATCACCGTTAGCTGGCTAGATACCAAAGGGCATCAAGTTTCCACGAGCGCGACGGCGCTGTTTGCGAGGTGAATGATGAATCGGCAAGGTTTTACGCTTATCGAAATGATGGTGGTCGTCAGTCTGCTGACCATCATACTGGGAACGCTGTTCGTATTGGCGAACTCCACCGGCGAGGCGGCCCGCGTCCAAGAAGCCAAAACCGCGAGCCGCGACCAAGTGCGCAACGCGATATCGCCCATTGTGCGGGAGTTGCGCCAGGCGTCCGCGTCCAGCATCAACTGGAGCGAGCTGCCCGGCTCCGCCATCACGTACCGGATCCCGGTAGATATCACCGGCAACGGCCATCCCGTGGACACAGCCGGCCAACTGGAACTCAGCCCGGGGCGGCGCATTGGCCTGGATGACAACGACGTAAACAACGACGGCCTCACGGAAACCCAGGCCGTGCTCGCCGAGGACGGCGTGTTTTTGGGGGTGTTGGCCAGCTATCTGACTCCGGACGGCGCCGCTGGGGGGGATCCCGCTCTGTGGTTCGAACCCGTGGGCCAGGGGATTCGCATCACGGTAAGCGCTCAGGTATCGGCCGGTCCAACTAGCCCCCCCATGCGCTCCACGCTGCAAGAAACCGTGTTACCGAGGAACTAGCCTATGCGTAAAGTCAATCGCGAACCCGTCCACGCACGGGAAACCCGGCGCGCCCAAGAGGCGGGAATGGCCCTCGTCGTGGCGACGCTGTTCATTTCCGTCGCCATGGTCACCTTGGGCATGCTCTCCATGCGGGTCATCAACCAGAGCCACCAAACCGATCATGACACACGCCAGCGTATCGTGTTTCTGGGTCTCGAAGCCGCCTACGCGGAGAGCCTTACCGAAATCGAAACGGGCAACACGGGGCTAATCGGCACGGAAAACTGGGAGGCGCCGACGAACGGAACAACGATAGGCGATATCCCCGTGCCCGCCTTTGGCGATTCCGGCGTGGAACCAAGACAACTCACCAGCCATCCCGATGTCGAGTACTTCGCCTACGTGGTGGACTGGGACAACGACAACCGGGACAACAATGGCAATGGCGTGGTCGATGGGGACGAGGAAAAAGGGTGGTACACCATCTACGCCCTCGCCCGCTGGGGCGGACTTGAACGCCGCGCCGAAGCTATTGTGCGTAGAACAGACGTAAACGTGTGGCGAAACGCCATATTCGCCGGCGCCGGCCAATCGGGCGGGCTGATCAACGGCAACGTTAGCATTCACGGCGCAGTCCATCTTCTCGGCGAAAACGTCGTCGAAGGCGGCACCGCTATCGCCGCCCTCGACCTCTCCGGGACCAGCCTGGTTCACAACCACTATGACAGCCTGCCCGAGGACTTGAAGAATCGAATCCCTTCTTTGCCCGAAGCGGAATACGAGGGCGAGACCGTGGAAACCCTGAACGCCAACCTCCGCGTGAGAAGCGGACTCGTGTCTCTCTCGGGTGACAGCGAGATCGGGACGCCCCAAGAAGTGGGAAGCGGCGTCAAGGGGCCCATGGATGGGACCTTTGTCAACGATGGATGGACCGGCAACTCCACCATCGACGACGGCGATCGCGGCGTGCCAACGCGCGTGACTAGCGACAACGGCTGGAACCAACTCTACGACCTCGGCGACAAGGTGCCGTTCCCCGAGCTTGCCGATGATTACCGGACAATGGAAGAGGGCCTCACGGTGCCAGACCCGGCTGGCGGGAATTATTCACACGAAGACTACTTCACCCAAGAACTGACAGGCGAGCCGTACGTGGGCGACATCACTATTGACGCCCGCAATACTGACGAGTTCTACTTCAACGCGCACCACCCAAATTCCGAACCCTCTGACCGTACTGACGCAGGGGGCAGCTACATCTATTACGATGGCGACAGCAAGACACTGGAGATCAGCGGCCCGATACTTATTGAGGGCAATCTCTCCTTGGATGGACAAGGCAATGACACCACCGTCCATTACACGGGCAGCGCCGCCTGGCTCGTGCGGGGTACTGTAGACCTTGGCGTCAACCTGTACGCGATGAATGCCGACGGCTCCACCGAGCTGAGTTTTCCCGACAATATCCTTGGCATCATGGCGGAAGGCGACATGATGGTGGGCGAGAACGCGCAGTTGGACCTCATGGGCGCGTTCTATTCCGAACAGAGCGTAACAACCCAAAAACAGTCGACCATCCTGGGCACCTTTGTTTCCAACTACTTCGACATGGGCACCAACGTGCCTAGCATCTATCAAGTCCCCACGCTGCCCGACA
>JAWOFY010000341.1:0-9232 GCA_046497285.1 Candidatus Hydrogenedentota bacterium | reverse complement strand
GTCTCCCGTGTCCGCGAAGCGCAACTGGTGGAAATCTTGATGAATGCCGAGCGGATCCAGATCGCTTTTCCGAAAGGCCTCGACTTCCCGGGCCTGGTCGCCGGAGACGAGGCTTTCCTCGCCGATAAGCACGTTCACCTCGCCGCTCTCCCGCTCATTCACGCTTATGTCCGCGATTTTGGCGAGATCGTCTAGGAGCAGATCCCGCTCATCGCGAAAATCGTTGGCCGTGCGGCCTCCCCCTTCGACATTGCGGATCTTTTTGTTGAGTTGGGCGATGCCCTCGGCCAAGTCATTGATTTCGACCGCGGCGTTGCGCACTTCGGCGTTGGCGTCCACGCGGAGGTCGTCCAGGTGGCCGTGGGTTTGGTTGATGAACTGCGTGAGGCTTTCCGCCTCTGAAAGAGCGGATTGCCGTTGCGGCAGTTTGTCGACATCGGAGGCGAAATCGTTCAGCGATTGAAACCATTGGTCCAATCGTTGGCCGAAGGCGTTGTCTTCGGGTTCCAGGAATTTGTCCTCGATCTGGGCGTAAAAGCTGCTTTCCAACTCGGCCTGGCCCAATCCCGGCGCCGATCGGCGGTAGGCGGCATCAAGAAAGGTGTCGCGAATCCGCTCCACGCCCCTCAGGTTCACCCCCCGGCCGATTTGGCCGTAGGGCCGATTGATCGGACCGCGCGTTTCCAACTCCACGCGCTGACGGGAAAAGCCGTCGGTATTCACATTGGCGATGTTATGTCCCGCCGTATCCAATTGCACCTGGGACGCCCCCATGCCTGACTGGGCGATATCGAATGAACTGAACAACGTTCCCACCGCGTCTGCCTCCTTCCATACATCCTGCCGTCGTGATTGGGTGGCGCGCTCTCTAGCAGGGAGAGGGCGCCTATCGTTCGTCTATATCGGCCAAGTCCGGCAGATCTTTAGCCCTTCAGGGCCACACCCTTCGCCTGCGGCGAGGAAGGCGGTATGTGGGCTTACATCCCCTTTTAACGGGATAAGAGTAACCGCGAATGAACGCGAATACCCGCGAATGGCCCGAAGGGCCGAGGGGTGTAAACAGCCGGCACACCACCCGATCCCGCGGTCCGGGAAGTAAAGGCGCGTTGCATCCTGGGCGGAAGCGTGATAAAGTACCTATATATGGTCAACACACCAGCCCCATTTGCGTGGAACTTCTGCTCGATTTGCGGCCACCCTCTTGAGTCCCGCCATGATGGCGAAAGTATGCGTCCCCATTGTGGTCATTGCTATCGTTTCTACTATTTGAACCCTGTACCCGCGGCATGCTGCGTGGTGAGCGATAGCAAGGGCAGGATCATTTTTGTTCAGCGGGCGGTTGAGCCGGCCAAAGGATTGTGGAGTTTGCCGGGCGGTTTCGTCGAACTAGGCGAAACCACGGAAGACGCCGCATTGCGCGAGCTGGAAGAGGAGACCGATATTCGGGGACACAGACCCCGGCTGTTTGGCGCCAGCACGCAACAGAGCGCGCTTTCGGGCGCCGTCGTGGTGCTGGGCTACCGCGTGGATGAGTGGGAAGGCGCCATGACGGCCCGGTCGGACGCGATGGATGTGGGGCTTTTCGGCAAAGGGGAGCGTCCGCCCCTTGCGTTCGAGGCTCACCGCGAGCTGCTGGCCCTGTATGATGCGCTTGACAGGCCGTTTCCGGCGGATGAGGCTGTAGGGTAGCTGTTGGTGTGCCTCCTTGCTCAGTGGCATGCCCGCGCGCCAGCGAAATGAGTCGGCGCTCACGCGTGTTTCTCTCCTCGCGGCGCGTTGCAGAAGCCCGTATGGCGGCGCAGAAATTACGCTGGGAATCGCGGGATGGCGCTCAAAATGCGCTGTATGTGTAACCGGTTTTTGGCGGAAAGGCGAGTCCTTATATTCACCTCTGCACGTTGCTCATCGGAAAAGGATGGAGGGCCAACCTGCCCTCGTTCAAGACACGTTCCCGCCGGACAAGTAACACAAGGGGAGCCCCCCACGCCCAGAGCCGGGAATCCGCATTGTGCGCTTTCCCGCCCTGTGTTATGATATAGGGGTATATCGTGAAGCCCGGAACGGATCCGGCGCTCCCCTTGTCTGACCGCAAAAGGATTATTTCATTTAGTTATGAACGGTTTTTTGAAGCAAATTTCGCTCTGGCTCATCCTGTTTTTGATCGGGGCGCTGGCGCTTATGTACTACTCCGACAGCCGCCAGCCCTCCGTCGAATTAAAGAAACAAGATTTCGAGCAGCAGCTAGACAGTGAGAATATCGCGGAGTTAAGCGTCACCAACTTGGGGGAGGAAGGCTTCTCCTACGAGGCCGAATTCAAGGAGCCCGTTGAAAATCAAGAGGGGATGGAATTCGAGTGGCACACCTTCCCCAATGACTGGGAAGAGATGCTAAACGCCCAAGGGGTAGATTACAGCATGGAGCGGGATAGCACCATGATGTCGACCTTCCTCATCAACATGATCCCGCTCTTGTTGATTATCGGCTTGTTCTGGTTCTTTATGTTCCGGCACATGCAGGGCGGCAACAACAAGGCCATGTCGTTCGGGAAAAGCAAGGCCAAGTTGGTCAATCACAGCGAACAGACGGTCACCTTTAACGACGTTTCCGGCGTGGATGAAGCCAAGGAAGAGTTGCAGGAAGTCGTTGAGTTCTTGAAGGATCCCCAGAAATTCACGCGCCTCGGGGGCAGGATTCCCAAGGGCGTGTTGCTGGTGGGGCCGCCTGGAACCGGTAAGACCTTGTTGGGCCGCGCCGTGGCGGGCGAAGCCAATGCCCCGTTCTTCAGCATTAGCGGCTCCGATTTCGTCGAGATGTTCGTGGGCGTCGGGGCGAGCCGCGTGCGCGATTTGTTCCAGCAAGGGCAAAAACACGCGCCGTGTATCCTCTTCATTGACGAGCTGGACGCGGTGGGCCGCCAACGCGGCGCGGGCCTCGGCGGCGGTCACGACGAGCGCGAGCAAACGCTCAACCAGTTGCTGGTGGAGATGGACGGGTTTAACTCGAGCGAAGGGGTTATCCTGATGGCCGCCACCAACCGGCCGGACGTGCTGGATCGCGCCTTGTTGCGGCCGGGCCGGTTCGACCGGCAAATCGTGGTGCCCAATCCGGACATCAAGGGCCGCGAGAAGATCCTGGAGGTCCATGTCAAAGGCAAGGACATCCCCATGGAAGACGACGTGAACTTGCAAACCTTGGCCCGCGGCACATCGGGCTTTTCCGGCGCGGACCTCGCCAACATGGTCAACGAAGCGGCGCTCCTCGCCGCGCGCCGAAGCCATGAAAATGTAACGATGCAGGATTTTGAGGACGCCAAGGACCGGGTGACCATGGGGCCCGAGCGGCGCAGCCTGGTTTTGAGCCCGGTGGAGAAACGCAACACGGCCTACCACGAAGCCGGCCACGTGCTTGTGGGGCGGTTTCTGCCCAACGCGGACCCGATCCACAAAGTGACCATCATCCCCCGCGGACCTTCGCTGGGCTTAACGAGTATGATTCCTCATGAAGAGCGGTACAGCTTATCCAAGTCGTACTGCCTCGCACAGTTGCGCGTCTTAATGGGAGGCCGGGCGGCCGAGGACACCGTGTTCGGGGAATTCACCAGCGGCGCCGCCAACGACCTCAAGGTCGCCACGGACCGGGCGCACGCCATGGTGTGTGAGTGGGGCATGAGCGAACTGGGGCCGGTCTCGTTTGGCGGCAGCAACGGCGAGGTGTTTTTGGGCCGCGACTTCGTCAAAGAGCGCAACTACAGCGAGGAAACCGCCTCGGCGGTGGATAAAACCGTGCATAAACTGTTGGACGACGCCTATGGCGATGTGAAGCAGATGATGCTCGACCACAAGGAAATTTTGGTGGCGCTGGCGGAGGCCCTATATGAGCGCGAGACACTCGAAGCGTATGAAATCGACGAGATCATCCGCGCTCATGGCGGAGAACACCTGTTGCCGCCGAAACCGGAACGAGAACAAGTCGTTCCCGGCAAGGAAGAAGGCGCCGTTTCTCCCTCGCCAGGGAGCGCAATGGATGAGGACGACGCCTCCGGCATGGAGCCGGGAGATCCCGTGCCCGACGGTGCGTAATCCGGCTTTCGACGAACCGTTCTTCCGGCTGGCGCGCCGGAAGACCGTGGTCATGGGCGTGCTCAACGTCACGCCGGATTCCTTTTTTGATGGCGGCCGCTTTCTCGAAGCGGATACAGCGCGCCGGCACGCCCAACGGCTGACGGAAGCGGGGGCGGACATCGTGGATATCGGCGGCGCCTCGTCCCGGCCCGGGGCCGAGGTGGTCGATCCCGAAGAAGAGCGGAACCGGATTCTGCCCGTTATCGAGGCGCTTGAGGAGAACGGTCCTCCTCTGTCGGTGGACACCTATCGCGCCGAAACGGCCCGTCGCGCGCTGGACGCAGGCGCCCGCATGATTAACGACATCACCGCCTTGCGCGGCGATCCGGCCATGGCGGAGGTCCTCGCCAGCGCGGGTTGCGAATGTGTGCTTATGCACATGCAGGGCGCTCCCAAAAGCATGCAGGAAGCGCCGCACTACGAGGATGTGGTTGACGATATACGCCGTTTTTTCGAGGAGCGCCTGAATCATGCCGTCCGTCAAGGCGTGGCCGAGGAGCGCATCTGGCTCGATCCGGGGTTTGGTTTCGGCAAGACCGTCCAACACAATCTCCGTTTGCTGCGGCGGCTCGGCGAGTTCAAGGGATTAGGACGGCCCCTCCTTGTGGGCACGTCCAATAAGTCGACAATAGGCAAGGTGCTTGATGCGCCCGCCGACCAGCGGACGGAGGGCACGGCGGCCACAGTGGCCATCGCCATCGCCCACGGGGCCTCCGCCGTGCGGGTGCATGACGTTGAAACGATGGGGCGCGTCGCGCGCATGAGCGATGCGGTTATGGGGAGAATGCACAATGACTGAACGGCTTTTCGGCACCGACGGCATACGGGGTGTCGCGAACGAGTACCCCATGACGGCGGACATGGCCCTGCGCCTTGGCCGGGCGGCTGGACACGTGTTCCGCAGGGGGGAGCGGCCCCACACCATTCTCATCGGCAAGGACACGCGCCAGTCGGGCTACATGTTCGAGAACGCCCTTACGGCGGGCCTGTGCAGCATGGGCGTGAATGTGCTGCTGGTTGGGCCATTGCCTACGCCGGGCGTCTCGTACATCATGCGCAGTCTGCGCACCGACGCAGCCATCATGATCTCCGCCAGCCACAACCCGTTCCAGTACAACGGCATCAAGTTTTTCGGGCCCGATGGGTTTAAGCTGGACGACAAGCTGGAAGATGAGATTGATGGGCTAGTGATGGGCAACGAAATCGACCACTTCAAACCCGCGCCCGATGGCATTGGCTGGGCGAGGCGCATCGACGACGCCGCGGGCCGCTACATCGAGTTCGCCAAGGCCTCCTTCCCCCGCGATTTGCGCTTGGACGGGTTGCGCATCGTTGTGGACTGCGCCCATGGAGCGGCTTACAAGGTGGCCCCGAACGCGTTGGCCGAACTCGGGGCGGAGGTCATCCCCATTGGCGTCAATCCCAATGGCGTGAACATCAACGAGCGCTGCGGCTCTGTCCATCCCGAGGAAATGCGGGCCACGGTCATCCGCGAGCGCGCCGATTTGGGCGTAGCGTTCGACGGGGACGGGGACCGCGTGGTCATGGCGGATAACGACGGCCGCTTGCTCGATGGCAACGCCCTGCTCGCCATCCTGGCCCAGGATCTCCTTGAACGCGAGGCCTTGACCCATAAGACCCTCGCCACCACCATCATGGCCAACGGCGGCTTACAGCGCGCTATCGCGCCGTGGGACGGCCAGATCGTGTGGACCAAAGTGGGAGACCGCCACGTAGTCGAGACCATGCGGGAGCATGGCTTGGTTTTGGGGGGCGAATCCTCGGGGCATATTGTGCTTCTGGAACATAACACCACGGGCGACGCCCTGATCACGGCCCTGCAGGTTCTCGCCGCGATGTTGCGCAAGGAACAAGGCCTATCCGTATTGGGTAGCGCATACCAGGCGCTTCCCGAAGCTCATCGCACCGTGCCGCTGAACGGAAAAGCGAAGCCCAGCAAGGAGGTGTTGGACCAAATAAGCGAGCGCGCCAAGGAGGAACTCAATGGCAAGGGCCGCATCGTGTTGCGGCCCTCCGGCACGGAGCCGATTGTGCGCGTAATGGTGCAACACGACGACCGGCGCGTGGCGGAGGAACTCACGGAACGCATCGCCAACGAGATAGCGGCGCTGGGCGAACTGGCCGTCAAGGAAGGGTAAGGCGCCGTTTGGACACCCAAGAGGGGAAGTGATGGAATCAAAAGGCGTCAGCGCCGAACTCGGCGTGAATATCGACCATGTCGCTACGCTGCGCGAGGCCCGAAAAGGCGTTGAGCCCGATGTGATCGCCGCGGCCAAGGTGTGCGAGTTGGCGGGGGCCCATCAAATCACGGTTCACCTGAGGCAAGACCGCCGCCACATCCAGGATCGCGATGTGGAGCGGCTGGCCCAGGTTCTTCACGTCCGGCTGAACCTCGAAATGGCCGCCGTGGACGAGATCATCGCCATCGCTACCCGCCTCAGACCAGACACCGTGTGTCTCGTGCCGGAAAACCGCCAGGAAATCACCACCGAGGGCGGCTTGGACGTCACCAGTCAGCGGCAGCGGCTTACCGACGTGGTTTCGCGGTTTCATGAGGCGGGCGTCAAGGTGAGCATGTTCATTGACCCCGAGCAAGAGCAGGTTGAGGCGTCGGCCGCCACGGGGGCGGACTACGTCGAGTTGCATACCGGGGCCTACGCGAATGCACATGAAGACAACATGAAGGACGAGCTCAACCGGCTGGTGCAGGCCGCCGCGCACGCCATTGAGTCGGGCCTAATCTTCAATGCCGGCCATGGGCTGACCGTCCGCAACCTGCGGCCCGTCGCGGCGATGATGGGGCTCAAGGAAGTGAACATCGGCCATTCCATCATTTCCCGCGCGGTCTTCATTGGCCTTGAAGCGGCCGTCCGCGAAGTCCTTGATATCCTGCGTTCAGAATCAGCGTGAGGCGGCCCTCCTATTCGCCCGATAAAGGGAATGTCCCGCCCTATAGTGGCAGGGCCGCGCCAATACGCTATCCCCCACTCCGTTGAGCCCTGTCCGCGTCGCTTCCCGCGGAGCCCTTCTTGATAGTCCGCCTCACGAAACTTATTGCGTTTACTAGGGATTAGTAATACCTAAACCCGTTCATGAACGCACTGGCCCCCTTTAACCGCATAAATAGCTTTATAGATTACACCCCAGTATTAGCGCGTGTTAGATGGCGCCACGCAACAAACTCTTGACTTTTTTCGCTTTCTGTTGTACAGTACGCCTTCATATCCGTTAGTCCCAGCAGGGGGAACTAAGCCGTCCGCGCTTTCTATGTTCTTTTTATTCTCAGTTTGCGGCCAGCCACACCTACCAGTAAAGTGTATATTCCAGAATTAATGCTTTCTTCTGGCGCCAATTCTGGAATGCGACACCTTTTGAGGGGAGAAGCATATGACCTTACGGATTTCCACGGCGCTTAGCGTCTTTTCGGGGGCGCCGGATAGCTACTGCCCGGACGGATACCGCGATCCCTTGCGGTTGCCGGAGCGGGTCGGGGCGATCTCCAAAATCAAAGGCGTAAAGGGAATAGAAGTCTCACAACGGGAGCTAAGCGACGAGTTCCCGGTGAAGGAACTCAAACGGGTCCTCAAGGAATACAACCTGAGCTGTTCGGCGGTCACCGCCGATATTGCTCAGGACCGGCGGTTTGCGCTGGGCGGCTTCGGCCACCAGCACGCCAAGACCCGCAACGCCTCGATTGATGAAGGCCGCAAGGCGGTCGATATCGCCCGGCAGGTGGGTACAACCGACGTTACGTTGCGGCTGTACAGCGATGGCTTCGACTATCCTTTCCAGGTGGATTACGCCACCCACTGGAACACGGTGATTTCCAGCATCAAAACCATCGCCAAGTACGCCTCCTCGGACATCAATGTCGCCATCTGCTACAAGCCGCGGGAACCGCGCAAATACCTTACTGTAAGTTCCGTGGGCAAAGCCCTTTCGCTATGCCAAGAAATTGCGATGAAAAATGTAGGGGTGGCGCTTGATTTTTCTAACGCCATGATGGCCGGCGAGAATCCGGCGGAGTCTATCGCGTTCCTGGCGCGCGCCAATAAGCTGTTTCAAGTCTACTTCAGCGACAATTACGGGCTATGGGAGGATATGCTTCTCCCCGGCAGCGTTCATATGTGGGAAACCATGGAAGCCCTGCAACAGCTCAAGAACAGCAAATACAAGGGCTTCTGCACGCTCAACATGATGCCCCAGCGGATGGACCCAGCCCATGCCTGCCAGATTGCCGTGGGCAACCTCTCCATATTTTGGAAGAAACTAGAAAAACTGGATAGCGCCGAACTTAAGAAGGCCCAAAAGACCTTGGATGCCGTGGAAAGCCAAAAGATTGTGCGGCGGATTATGCTCCAAAGTTGAGCGGGGCCCTACCAGATGATGTCTGAGACGCGCCGCGGACGGGACCTCCTCCTTTCCGCGGCGCGTGTGTTGTTCGAGGACCGGCTCAGCGCCCCATCGGGGTTGAACGAATTGGCTTTAGACAGGGGGGTACAGGGTATAATAAAGATAAAGTAAAATACCGAAGGTCCCGGCCTGGCGCGGCGGGGTTGCCGCGAGCCCAAGACGGGATCACGAAAGGAGGTCCATATTCGCGTCACAGGCAATACCAGCGGATTAAAGGCGTCGCCTTTGCGCCGGCTCGAAAAGTTGACCAACCGGCGCAGCAAGGCGGACAGCATCGTATCGCCCGAACTAGCGCGGGCGCTCACGGAGGTTTCACATGAGATTCAACGCCAAGTAGGCATACTCATCGACCGCCGGGGGCATATTCGCACGGTCATGGTCGGCGACGCCCGCTCAGTATTCATTCCGGATTTATCCGCCTACCGGCGCGGGCGCGACCGCCTGTGCGGGTTGCGCTTGGTCCACACCCACCTCAATCACGAGCCGCTTAATGATGACGATTTCACCGACCTCGCCTTGCTCCGGCTGGACTTGGTCGCCAGCGTTGAGGTGCTCGATTCGGGGTTGCCCGGCCAGGTGAACGCGGCCCATCTGTTGCCCGAGAACGGCGAGAACGAGTCCTATCGCGTTCTGCCCCCCCAGCCGGTTCACGACCTGCCCCCTGATTTTATCCCCA
>JAWOFY010000161.1:0-5253 GCA_046497285.1 Candidatus Hydrogenedentota bacterium | reverse complement strand
GACCCGTAGAAGTTAATGTGGTTCACGGCTTGCGCGAAAGAATCCACTACGCGAATGGCGAGGATCGCGTCCAGATATTCTGTAATCCAATCCTCGTCGTCCGCTTCTTTGCAATCGACGATCGTCTGAGTACGCGCGCAGCCCCGCAACTCGCATCCCGATGCAGCCAATCTCCGCGCCACGTCTGGGAGAAATCGCTCCGCAACGGCCTCGTGGACGAGCATGGTCTCCATGGCGTTGCAAACCCCCGGCCGTTGCATCTTGGCGTTAACGCACACCGTACACGCCATTTCGAGGTCGGCGCTCTCGTCCACGTAAGTGTGACACACGCCATCGAGATGCGCCACCACGGGGATCATGGATTCCCGCATGATCCGGGTGATGAGCCCCTTGCCACCCCTGGGCACGATGACGTCAATGAACGAGTCCAACTGAAGCATCGCGCCCACCGCCTCCCGATCCGTGCTTCCAATGATCTGGACGGCGTGCTGGGGGATGCCAGCCTCGCCGGCGCCCTCAATGAAGATTTGTGCAATGGCCAGATTCGAGTGAATGGCTTCCGAGCCCCCCCGAAGGATACAGGCGTTGCCCGATTTCAGGCACAGCCCGGCAGCGTCCGCTGTGACGTTGGGCCGGCTTTCGTAGATGATGCCCACCACGCCAAGCGGTTGGCGAACCCTTGCGATGCGCAGGCCGTTGGGATGTATGGTCTGGCCAACGATATCGCCCACGGGGTCGGATAAATCCGCCACGACTTCCAGGCCCTTCGCCATGGCCTCGATCCGTTTGTCCGTGAGTTCGAGCCGGTCCAGCAGCGCCGCGTTCAAACCGTTGGCGCGTCCCGCCTCCAGGTCCTTGGCGTTTTCCTTCTGGAGATACTCGCTTGAATCCCGCAGCCGCTGCGCGATAAGGCGGAGGGCGCGATCCTTGGGCGCGCACGTAAGCGAACGTAGGGCATAGCCCGCTTCCCGCGCTTGCCGTCCAATTTGCAGCACTTCTTCTTGTATCGCCGATGTCGCTGTCATAATGATCTGCCGGTTGGTTGGCCGCCTTACGGCGAGGAAGATTCCACAAGGCGGCTTGCTTGCACCTTATTGGCTCAATAGTACGAGATTATCGCGGTGGATGATCTCGTCGAAATCCTTGCGCCCTAGAATGGCTTGAATGTCCTTTGTCTTGCAACCCATGATACGCTCAATCTCGTCGCTGGAATAGTTGACTAGCCCACACCCTATTTCCCGGCCTTGTGGATCCAACACCCGCACGGCGGCGCCCATCTCGAACTGGTCGCTGACCCCGGTAATGCCAGCGGGGAGCAGGCTGCTGCCGTCCTTGATAAGCGCTCGGCGGCACCCCTCATCCACTTCGATGGCTCCGCGTGACGCCCTGCCAAAGGCGATCCAGCGTTTGCGTTGGGGTAGGGTCGCGTGGCTGTGTCCAAACATGGTGCATTTTTCTTCGCCATCCAGCACTCGCTGGATGATGTGAGGCTTTTGGCCGTTGGCGATGGCCATGGGCAACCCCGATGCGCATGCAATCTTAGCGGCTTCGAGTTTGGTCTTCATTCCGCCTATGGTGGTCTCGGTGAACGTGTCGTCCGCAAGCTGTTCGAGGTCGGGCGTCACCACATCGACCTGTTCGATGAGTTTGGCCCCGGGATGCTGGGATGGATCGCAATCGTAAAGCCCGTCAATGTTGCTGAGTAGAATGAGCAGGTCCGCGTCGATCTTCGAGGCGATGCGCGCCGCTAACGTGTCGTTGTCTCCAAATTTCAATTCGTCCGTGGAGACGGGATCGTTTTCGTTCACGATAGGGATCACGGAGCCGAAGTCGAATAGGGTCCGTATGGTGTTGCGTATGTTGAGATAGGTGCGCCGGTTGTCCAAGTCCGGCGGGGAGAGGAGGATTTGCGCGGTCTTCAGCCCGTTGCCATACACCAGGAAGAGCGTTTCGTAGTAGTGCATAAGGCGCGACTGGCCGACCGCCGCGGTCGCTTGCTTGAGCGGGAGCAGCTTGGGACGTTCCTTCATCCCGAGGATATCCATCCCGCACCCCATGGCGCCGGAGGACACCATGAGAATGTTCAAGGCGCGTTCCCTCTTAAGGGTCGAGAGTTCCTTAACAATCCCCTCGACAACTTGGCCGTCGAATCCCCTTTCTCCGCTGAGCAGAGAGGTGCCTATCTTGACCACCACGGTCTTGACCTCAGTCAAGTTGGTATTCAAGTTTCACCTCTCCAACGTAAATGGGCTGCCCGGTTTGGGCCCCCATGCGCTTGAGCGCCTTGAATACTCCCATGCGCTTTAAGCGCTCCTGGAGATGATTCACGGCCTCTTCATTGTCGAAATTGGTCATGCGAACAGCGCGGACGACCTTCTGGCCCTCGATGCGGAACCCTTCGCCTTCACGGTGAATGGTGTAGGGCGGCTCGTAGCGGATGGTTTCAGCGGCCTCGCCCGTTTCCAACGCCGCCTCAGCGCTTTCCTCGCGGCGCGCTTCCTCGACGGCGCGCCACAGCGCCTCTAAAAGCTTCTCCGTTCCTTCGCCCGTCACGGCGGATATCAGAAAGGGTTCGCCGAATTCCGGGGCGATTGCGGCGAAACGCGCCCGGTTTTCGGGAACATCCGCCTTGTTCAACGCGTAAATACGCGGTTTCTCGGGAAGTGTCTCGCTGTATTCGGCGAGTTCGTTGTCGAGCAACCGGCGTGTGGCGGCCGGATCGGGATCGCCCAAATCAATGAGGAACAAGAGAATCTTGGTGCGCTCGATGTGGCGCAAGAAATCAAGGCCTAACCCGCGCCCTTCAGCGGCCCCCTCAATCAACCCCGGAATATCCGCCACTGTTAGCCGACGGGCCCCCGGGAGTTCTACTACGCCCAGCTTAGGCGAGAGGGTAGTAAAGGGATAATCGGCAATCTCCGGCCGGGCCGCGCTCACCCGCGACAGTAAAGAAGATTTACCCGCGTTGGGTTTTCCGACAATACCCACGTCGGCGATTAGCTTGAGTTCAAGCAGATACTCAGCCTCACCGCCCGGTTCGCCTTTCTCTGCGAAATGGGGGGCTCGCCGCGTCGAGGAAGCGAAACGCGCGTTCCCTTTTCCGCCGCGGCCGCCGGCCGCGGCTAGAAACTGCCGGCCTTCTTCCACCAACTCACCCACAACGTCACCGCTCGGCCAGTCGCGTATGACCGTGCCTAGGGGGATCTCGATGTAGGTGTCAGCGCCGGTCTTGCCGTGTTTGTTTTGGCCGCCGCCGTGTTGGCCGCTCTTGCCGATCCACGTGCTGTGGTATTTGATGTCGACTAACGAGGAGGCGCGCTCTCTCGCCACGAAATAAATGTTGCCGCCATCGCCCCCATCACCACCATCAGGGCCGCCGCGTGGGACATACTTTTCGCGTCGAAAGCTGGTGCATCCATTGCCGCCAGCCCCTGCGGTCACTCTGACGCGGGCGCGATCCACTAACATTCGGTTTGCGCTCCAGGGCCGGCGGGGTTCAATTACTGCGCCGCCGCTTCCCCCGCGGGCAACACATCGATGCATTTCCGCTTCTTACGCAAAAACCGGAAACTTACGACGCCGTCTTGGAGGGCGAACAGGGTGTCATCCTTGCCTTGGCCAACGTTGGCCCCGGCGTGGAATTGCGTGCCGCGTTGGCGGACGATGATGTTGCCGGCCCGGACTTTTTGACCGCCGAACCGTTTGACCCCTAAACGTTTGGGTTGACTGTCGCGTCCGTTGCGCGAACTGCCGCCTGCTTTCTTGTGAGCCATGTTGTAATCTACTCCTTTACGCGAGGATCTCGCGAACTCGCAATTGCGTAAACGGTTGCCGGTGGCCATGGTTCCGGCGGTAGCCTTTGCGGCGTTTCATTTTAAAAATCCGCACTTTCTTGCTACGGCCTTGCTTAAGGACTTGGCACACCACCTTGGCATTGTCCAATGCGGCGCGGTCTACGACCAAGCCATCATCCTTGGCCACCAGAGAAACGTGATCCAATTCCACGGTGTCACCCACGCCGGCGTCCAGCTTCTCTACTCGTACGACGTCGCCCTGGGCAACCTTCACTTGTTTACCACCTGTTTTCACTACTGCGTACATGGACGATCTCCATGCCGAATCCCTCTTAGGGAATCAGCTCAATATATAGTATACCGTATCTCTTTAACCGCTAACAAAAGCTTCCGCCGCCCGTCGCAATTCCGCGATGGCCGACAGGGAAGCCAGATAACTCGTCTTGGGATTGCGCGGCGAGGGCCGGTTTTCAGTGATCGTTTTCAACCGGCCAAACGCGCCCTCCGCTTCGACTTCGTGACTGTTCACTTTCGCGGCGGGATCAGCGACGACGCGCACCGTCGTGTTCTCGGGTCCCAAACCAGCCATACTCAGAGCCGCCGCCACGTTGACGTTCTTTGGAAACGCCTTCACGGCCTCCAGCGCCGTTCCCTCGAATACGGTGAGCGCCTCGCTCAACCCTTCAACGTCAATACCCCGTTCCGTGAGGTAAGGCGCACCGCTCAGACCCTGGGGCGGTTTCCGTGTGGTAAGGGTTACACGGTCCAAGCCGCCCTCCCGCGCGGCCCGGACTCCGTCCAGCCCGCACAACGCCCCGCTTGGAAGGCGCAGCCTAACACCGCCTTCGCGGGCCTGCTCGAGCAACTCGGGCTGGGTCAGGAGCCCGCCGAGACTCAGGATCAGGCAATTACATCCCGCCTCAATGGCCGCTGCGACCACCCCCGGCACGGCATCGCCCGTCGCGCATTCCACGAGAAAGTCCGACCGGGCCGCGTTGTCCTCCAATGGAACCACCGGGCAATCGAGGCCCTGGTCCTGCTTCAGTTCCTCAGCCTTCGCGGGCTCCACATCAGTGAGCGCCGCCAGCGTTACGGGCAATGCGCCTTGCTGGACAGCGCGGCAAATATCGGCGGCAATGTTGCCGCATCCCACCAAACCCACTTTCATAGCGGCCATAAGGAATCCTCGGGGAGAGTCGCTTCTTTCATGCGAAAAACAACGAAAAACGCAGCTGCGCGGAGGCACACCACAGCCAAAACCAACAGGAGAGGACTTTTTAGCATAAACGCCTTACGCAAGTCAAAATTGAACTGGGGCCAAAGAGCGGCATAAGCGCACACTTTCCCGGCGCAAGCCCCCGAGCTGGCGCCCTTTCCGTGCTTTCTCTCGCTGGATGAAGCATTGTATTTTGTTGCGACCTATCGCTATCCGAACAAACGGATGCGCGTTGCTCACGAC
>JAWOFY010000088.1:0-2864 GCA_046497285.1 Candidatus Hydrogenedentota bacterium | reverse complement strand
TGAAGAATGTCGATATCGTACAGCCGAACGGCCCGCGCAAGCCGCAGCGCCGTGAATGGATCGGCTTCTCCCCGGAACCCACACGCCACGCGCGCCAGCACCCCGCCGCCGTGATCGCCTTCCAAAAACGGACTGCCCTTCCGGCCCGCGACGACGGCGCCATGCCCCAACTCGCCGAGTTCGCGAATGAGGTAACTCGCTTGCTGTTCGCCGCCGCGCCAGCCCGGCTGTTCGTCGATATGCAACACGTTCACGGAGGTGCTCCGGAATTGGACAGGATTAACAAGATGGACAAGATTGGCGAACTGCGGCGCCCGGAGGGGAAACGAGGGCCAAAGAGAGTAGCATGGACCTATTCTCGGGAGTCGGCAGCGCGAAATAGCTCTTCCACATGGTTCCACAACTCCCTGCTCTTCGCAAAAAGAACGTGACGATCGAGGGTTTCGTCAAGATCGACATAGCTGTCCTATCGAAATTGAACAGCAAACATGCTTAGATCCTCGAACATCTTCCATACCGACACGTCTTCCCCTTCTCGTTCCAAAAGAGCAAGTAGATAACGAAGACTATGTGTGCGGGCGTATGAAACTCCCACCACGCATAGCCATGCCTTCAAGCTCTTTTCAACTGCTTGTTGCACGTGAAAACCGAATACCTCGACGGGAAAGGCCTCGGGGTCATGCATATTCCCCAAGGCGTGAAGATCTCGTTTCGCCGCGGCGAGCAACGTTTCGGCCGTCTCAAGATCGGGCATAGAGGACTTTCCCTTCCTCAAGCGCCTTGCATACGATATGGTTACGCGCCTTCCGGAAACGCTGTACTTCATCGCGGCTGTAAACAAGAATGTCCGCCGGCGCGGGTATAGCCCCCAACGCCTTCTCGATGCGCCGGATCTCCGTTACACGGCTTCGGGCCTCGCCGAACGGTTCAGATTCGATCACGAGGAGATCCACGTCGGCGTATTCATCCGCCCCGCCACGCGCCAAGGACCCGAACAGAATCACCTCTTCGGGCTGAACGGTCTGCACAATCCGGTCCACAATAACGGGAAGATATGAGTTGGTTTGTATGGTCATCGATGTCCTTACCCCGGCAACCCCGTCTTCCGCCCGTTCTTCCCAATCCTTTTACTAGGGACAATCCTATCACAACGCCTTCAGCAAACGCTGCTTTCCCTGCCATGCGCCAAGGATATTATCCCCTTCTTAGCCCAACGTGATGTCCGCCGTGGCGGTAACGTCGGGTACATGTTCGGCGTAGATGCCCCGGAACGCCTCGGGATCGAACTGGACCATGAAGAGCGTGACGTGATTGATCTCCCCGAACCGGAGCTGGCTTCCCGCCTCGAAGTAGTACGCCACGATGGGATGGGGATTGGGCTTGTATCCGTTCCATGCGGCCAAGGCGGGATGGACAGGACGCGATACCCCGTTGATCCACGCCCGTAGGCCCAGGTTCATGGGCGTTAAATCAAACCCGCACTTATGCGGCAGAGCCCGTTGGTAATTTTCCGGAATGCCCGGCACTTCCGACGCGGTGCGAATGGGATCGAACACGCCAGGGGGCTCGAAACGCGCCACGAAGAATAGCCGGTCCTCGTAGGTCCAGCAGGGACGAATCAACTCGAAGGGGCTGACATCGAGGTAGTCCCTCCATTCCGTGGGGGCCGTGAATTCAGCCGTCACCCACATGTTCCGCATGCGGCCCTCAATCTCGGCGCAGGGTTTCCCCTTGAAGCCGCCTTGCGCCAGCATTTCGACCCCTTCGTCGTACGTCCGCTCCGTGCAGCTCCAATCGCCAATGTGATGGAGGGGCGTCGTCCCCGGGAAACGCGCTTCCGTCTCCCGGTAGCCCTCCGCCGTCCGGATGCCCAAGCTCTGGCGGGTTCCGGGGACGCCCCGGACGCGCACGCCTTTGCCAGTTTCCTCGCCGGGCGCGCCAAAGATCTCGGGCCGCTTGCGTTTGGCCGAGGCCGGGGAACGGCGCACAACCTCGATCACCCGCGCCTCCTTTGGCGCCAAACAAAGGCGCAGGGTGCTGTTGCGCCGGTAGAGGCCATCGTTCGGCCCCAAGTAATTGTATTCCCAGGGATACAACTCGCGCACGACATAGTCGCTGTCGTAGTCCAGGCGCAGGGCGAGATGGACCTCCTGGGGATCGTACGTCGTATTAAACAAGAATACGATTGCCCCGCGCGGACCCGCGCAACTGTACCCATCCACCGGACCGAGGCCAGGGTCGTCCAGGATCTCTTCCACGTGTTGCAGCTCCGCCGCATGCTCCCCTTCCCAAGCGAGCCAATGCGCAGCGAAATCCCGGTCCGCCTTGCCAAGGTCTTGCGGCATCACGTGAAACCGGTGGCGCAACCCTGTCGCGATGGCGCTTATCACGGCGTAGCGCCACCCCGCCCGGTCGTGATAGAGGTGCCACCGACACGTTTCAGCGCCGGGATAAGGCGCGTCTGGACACGATTCGGCGTCAAGCCCCACGGTGTTGACGAGTTTGTGCTTGGGCAAGAGATAGTTAAACGAACGCCGGAAATAGAGGCGGTTCATGTCGGCGAACAAGCGGCCCACGTGAATGTCAGGCAGAGGCAAAGGATGAGACGGCGCCATGAGCGAAATGCTGTCGAACATGCGCGCCACCCCCGCCCCATAACTGCTGTAAGGACCCGAGCACGTGAGATGGGCGCCGTTTTCGCGCAGCGCCCCCACAACCTCAACCAATCCCTGAAAGGCCATTTGCAAGGATCCCGTCCCCTCCGCATGACCGTGCCCTTTGCCGTAACAGGTAACGATAGGGGCGCCGCTAACCTCCACGTTCTTTATTTGATGCGCGTCCATGAGATCGACATAACGGTTAAC
>JAWOFY010000488.1:0-11994 GCA_046497285.1 Candidatus Hydrogenedentota bacterium | reverse complement strand
CAAATTTAGCCCTGAAGAGGTACTAGGGGGAGGGGGCAAGGTGAGGGGCGTTGGCAAGCAGAAAAGCGCCCGCCTTTGGGCGCGCCAAAGGCGGGCGCTGGATTTGTCTAGCGGGTGGGGGAGAGGACGTTACTTCCGAAAGTGGAAGATGCCCCAGACGAGCCAACCGTTCTTACCGCCCTCCACCCAATGCTGGAGGCCTTTATCCATGCGCTGGATGTAGTCATCGGATACGTTGTTCGCCTTGAGGGCGTCGTGTTTCTTGTGCATCTCTTCGCGCACGCGCGCGTAGTGGTGCGTTAGCTGAGGGGTGAGTTCCTCGAACTCCACCTCGCTCAGACCACACTGTTTCGCCTTCTGACGGTAAAACGAGGGGGACCCCATGCTGGAGAGGTTAATGCGGTCGTAAATCGGCTGAAGCTTGTCCTCCGGCGCGTCGTCCGCCTGCATGGGATCGGTAAAAATGAACTCGCCTCCGGGCTTGAGCACCCGCGCCACCTCTTCGATGACCTTACCCCGATCGGCGCTGTGCAGGAACGAATCCTGGCACCACACGATGTCAAAGCTTTGGTTCTCGTAGGGTAAGTTCTCGAAGTTCCCGTCCACCACGGTTACGAGATGGTCCAGCCCTTGCTCCTTGTTCTTCTGCCGGTCCCGCTCGTTCTCGGCTTCCGACAAGTTCAGCGCCACGACTTCGCAGCCGTAGGTCTTGGCGATGTAGCGTGCCGAGCCGCCGAACCCAGCGCCGACATCAATAACCTTGGCATCCTTGGTCAAGTTCTTCAGCTTGGAGGCCATGCGTGCGACCGTGCGGCGGCTCGCGTCAAAGATCGGCTCGTCTGGAGTCTCGTAGATGCCAAGGTGCAGATCCTCACCCCCCCATACCGTATGGTAGAAGTTGTCGGCGTCCGTGCTATCGTAGTATTGTTTGGCGGCATCCACTGCTTCTGAGATGTCTGGTGTCATTCCACGATCTCCTCTGTGTTTTCCCGGTACTCCTTCTCCGCGATGTGGATGTAGAAGTCGGGATCCTCCCCGCGGTAGGTTTCCTGGAAGTCGCCGTAGGTCTCGACATGTTGAAATCCCACCTCCGCCATCAGGCGGCGTGTATACGCCTTGCGAAGCGGGTACATATTGAGATGGTACACCGATCCATCCGGAAACTGGTACCCGAACCGCGCCAGACCCTCGTCCACGTGCTCGGGCGCGGCGGATACGTTTTCCCCGCAGTAATAGTAGGTGTGTGAAGACGAAAATCCGTGGTCCAGCATTCCATCATAGTTGCGCTGGTCCAAGATAAGCACGCCATCGTGCTCCAAGGCGGCGTAGAACTCCGCCAAGGTCTTGCGCCGGTCGTGCTCGGCGAAAATGTGGGTAAATGAGTTGCCCAGGCAGATGACGGCGTCGAAGTTCTTCTGGACGTCCCGGGTCAGCCACCGCCAATCCGCCAGCACGGTGCGCAGGATATGCCCCCGGCTACGGCCGTTCTCAAAGGCTTTGGCGAGCATTTCGGCGCTTCCGTCGGCGCTGACGACTTCAAAGCCCGCCTCCAGCAGCCTCACGGAGTGAAATCCGGTGCCGCACGCCACATCAAGGACGCGCTTGGCCCCGCGTTCCTTAAGCACGTTGATGAAAAAGTCGCCTTCGCTTTTGGCCCGGCCGTCCCAGTCAATGAGGTCGTCCCACTTTTCAACAAAACCGGGGACGTACTCATGCTGGTAGTTATTCGTGTCTCGGGTTTCCACGGGGTTGTCCCCGAAGGATTGTTCCGTGTTCATAGACATTGCGAGATCCCTTTCCTGTCCGGTTGCTCGCACAGTCCCGGCGTTTTCGCCTACGATTGCTGTCCTATCGTGTTTCCCAAATCACGATCGGAGGGAGGCTCCGCTCCGCCAGCTGTGGCTAAGCGGGGAAAGCGTGTGAGGAGACTGCACGAAAACGGTCACTCGCTTGCCTGCGCGCCATTGGCCCCCGGCTCCTGTCCACGAGCCCCCAATGGCTCCACCGCATGGCAAGCCAGTATAACAATTATGCCTCTCGGTGTTCATCCTTGCTTCAGGGAGGAAGCGCCGCAGCGTCTTCCTCCTTACCTTCAACTTAACTAAACTCCCTGGAGCCGCGCAATATTCCATAGCGTTTCGGCTTCGCCTCGCCGGGGATCGGCCGCAGCCGAAGTATGCGCGGCGCGGCGGCCGCCTCCCTGAGTTCCTCGCAATACGCCCGGTAAAAAGCGCGTCAGCCCCCCCATTTTGACAGATCCTATGTGCTTGTGATAACATCGTTTCCATTAAAACGTTGTCGAGAAGGCTCTTCGATGGGGAGGCCGTGCTGACAGCGTGACTCCCCGCCAGTATTCATTTCTTATCCCGAGAGTGATAGGGGTGCGCCGTGTATATAAGCGGCGCGATGGCGCAAAACACGAGGCCAGCCCCTTTGCAACGCGGCTTATGTGGCCGATGTCGTTGTTTGGCGGGGCTCGTGTATAACGCGCACGCCGGGCGTCGGCGTGGTTTAACCCGTACAAAGGACTTCCGCAGAAGGCTGAAGTCCATTCATTATTAGGAGGAGTTATGAGCGTGGATTTGAGCAAACTGAGCGAGGCAATTGTAAAAGGCCAGATTGATGAGGCCAAGCGACTCACCGAGGAAGCGGCCGAAAGTGGCGTCGATGTGCAGGAAATCATGAATAAGGGCCTGATCGTCGGGATGGAAACCGTTGGGCAGAAATGGAAGAACGACGAGATGTTCATGCCCGAGGTTATTCGCTCCGCCAAGGCTATGAGCAATTCTATAGATTGCATCCGGGAAGAACTCGAGCAGACGAGTTCCAGCGCGGGCACGATGGTGATTGGCACGGTGGCCGGCGACCTTCACGACATCGGGAAAAACCTCGCCGCGATGATGTTCGAAGGCGCGGGTTACAAAGTCGTCAATCTGGGTATTGATCAGCCCAACGAAGCCTTTGTGGAAGCGGTGAAGGAACATAAGCCGAAGGTGCTTGGCATCTCCGCCCTTCTCACCACGACGATGGCGCGGATGGGCGAGATTATCAACGGCTTGAAGGAAGCGGGCATACGCGATGAAGTGACGGTGATCATCGGAGGCGCTCCCGTGACGGATGACTTCGCCAAGGAAATCGGCGCGGATATATATGCCCCCAATGCCCGCGCGGGCGTGGAGAGGGCGGAAGAGTACTTCAAAGCTGTATAGCTGCTAACCGCAGGCGTGAACAGGCAACGGGGCTGTTCTTTTGGCCTGCTTTTTTATTTGGAAAGGCTCAATACATGAAGATGAATTATTCAGTGAATGCGTCTCCGCAATTTAGGGTTCTTTCCGAGGATCAAATAGAGGAGATATTCTACAGCGCCCTCGACGTGCTGGAAGAGGTTGGCGCGTTGGTGTACCACGAGGAGGCGATTTCGCTGTTTAGGCGCAGCGATGCGGTGGTTTCTTCCGATAACGTGGTCAGGATTCCCATTTCGATGGTTGAGCAGGCGCTTAACTTCTATCCACGCAAGATCACACTGAGCGGCGTCGACGGAAAGCGCACCACAAAGCTCCAAAAGGACACGGTGTCCTTCGGCACAGGGTCCGATTTGCCGTTTTGCTATGACAGGCAGACAGGCGAGAGGCGTTCCACGACCTATGAAGATGTGAAGCTTGCAGGGCGCATCGTGGACTATCTCCCTAACTACGATTTCTTCATGTCGCACGGGATCGTGCGGGACGCGCCAAACCCGCAGACCTACGACAGGCATCAGTTTCTTGCGATGCTCGAGCAATGCAGAAAGCCCATGGTGCTCACTAGTGTGGATGGGGAAGGCCTTGAGGACCTGTGGCGGATGGCCTGTGTGTTGCGGGGGAGTTCGGACGAATTTCGCCTCAACCCGATGTTCGTTGTGTACATCGAACCCATTTCCCCTCTGAAGAACGACAGGACCGCCATAGAGAAGCTTCTGTTTGCGGCCGAAAAAGGCATCCCGGCCATGTACACTCCCTGCCCGAGTGCAGGCGCGACCGCTCCGGCCTCGTTAGCCGGCATGTTGGTGCAGTCGCTCGCCGAGACGTTGCTGGCGGTTGTCCTTTGCCACCTGAAGAAACCTGGGATGCCCCTTATCATGGGCGGGGTTACCACCGTCCTGGACATGAAAAAATCGACCTACTCCTACGGCGCCCCCGAGCTTTCGCTCGCGTCGGCCGCCAACACGGATATTGCGAAGTGGCTCGGGCTGCTGATGTTTTCCACCGGCGGTTGCACGGATTCAAAAGTCCTTGATGAACAGGCCGGCGCTGAAATGATGACGAATCTTCTGTACGCCAATCTTTCGGGGGCCAATTTGGTTCACGACGTCGGGTATATCGACAGCGGAACGAATGCCAGCCTGGAAAGCCTGGTTCTCAATGACGAGATGATAGGCATGAGCCGCCAGTTCTGCAAAGGCATCCAAGTGGACGAAGAGCATCTCGCCCTGGATCTCATCGAGAAGCAAGGGCCGGGAGGCGAATACATCACTACCGAGCACACCTTCGAGCATTGGAAGGAGTGGTTCCTGCCCCAATTGCAGGATCGAGGTGACTATGAAACCTGGGTGGCCGGCGGAAGCAAGAGCATGAATGATCGCACGCTCGAAAGAACGCAGAAGATCATTGATACGCACAAGCCAGAAGAAATACCCCGGGATAAGATGAGGGCAATCAAGAAAATCGTGGAGGACGCTGACCACCGCCACTCCCGATAAGCGCATTATCGGGAAATACGGAATTGGTGTTCTTAACCCAAAACACATAAGCAGAGGTTATCAATGGGATCCACCAGGACCAACATGAAGGTGAATGTGTCTCCCCAGTTTCGGATCTTGTCCGAGGATCAGAGGGAGACCATCTTTAACGGCATGATGCGAACGCTTTGCTATACAGGGGCGGCCGTACACCACGAGGGCGCGCGCAAGCTTTTTGCCGATGCGGGCTGCAAGGTGGATAAAGACGGGCTTACGGTATATTTTCCCCAGGAGATTACGAAGCAGGCGTTGAGCACCTTGCCTGTCATTTTCGAGATATACCCTTGGGACGGGAATCCAGACAGGAAGATCGTGGTCGAGCGGGGAAGGAGCTATTTCGGTCCCGGCCCCACGCCGCCGTATTTCATCGACACCGACACGTTGGAGCGCCGCAAGTACTTGCGGAAAGACGCGACGACCGTGGCGAAGGTGTGTGATGTGCTTCCGAACATCGGGTATGTGCAATCGCTCGGCTCCATCAGTGACGTGACCAACGGGCTGGCCGACGTCTACGAATTCGCCGACATGATACGCAACACGACCACCCCCATCATGAGCTGGTCGTTTGGCGTGGAAGGGTGCCGGGACGAGCACCGTATGGCCATCGCCATGGCTGGCGGCGAAGAGGAGTTCCGGGCCAAGCCCAACTACATCTTTTACGGCGAGCCGATATCGCCCCTCGTAAGCGACTTCCACGCCATTGATAAGTGCATGTACTGCGCGAAGCACCGCATCCCCCAGGTGTATAGCCCCTGCGCCATCGGCGGCGGCACGGTGCCGGCCACGCACGCGGGCCAGTTAGTGGTGGCCCTTTCGGAATCCATGGTCGGGGTCATTGCGTCTCAGTTGATAAATCCAGGCACGCCGATCATCGTAGGCGGGGTTCAGTCCATCCTCGACATGCGCAACAGCATTTACTCCTATGGCGCGCCGGAACTCAGCCTGCTAAGCGCTGGCCTGACGGAAATGGCCCATTATTGCGGACTGCCGATGTTCTCGCAATCGGGCTGTACCGACACGAAGGCGATGGATACGCAGTCCGCGATCGAGGCCGCGCTGTCCATACATGCGGCGATGCTGAGCGGGGCCGACTTCGTGCACGACAACGGATACACCGAGTCGGGCAAGACGGGCGACGTTTTCCAGACGGTCTTGGACGACGAGATCATCGGGATGGCCAGAAGAATAGAGCAAGGCATCGAAGTGAATGAAGAAACCATGGCGCTGGATATCATCAAGTCGGTTGGCCCGGGCGGACACTATTTGTACGAGGATCACACCATGAAGTGGTTCCGCAAGAGTTTCCGGCCCACCTTGATGGAGCGAAGCAGCTACGAGGATTGGGAGGCCAACGGGTGTAAGACGATGAAGGACCGGGTCATCGAGAAGACCCGCGACATCCTGGCGACCCATGAAGGGCCTCGCTCAAAGGTGCCGGCTGAAGCCGATCAAGAGATCGAGCGCATCCTCGAGGAGGCCGAAGCGAGGATGGCCGGCCAACAGGCGAGTTAGAAGGCCATAGAGAGCAAGAATGGACAGGTTAGCTATCGGCATTGACACGGGCGGGACCTTTACCGATGGGGTTCTCCTTCAGTACAAGACCAGGAGAATACTCCGCACGGTAAAGACGCTCACCACCAGAGACGATCTCAAGAAGTGCGTCGTTCGCGCAATAGACCAGCTTGAAATTGACTCGCCCGAATCGGTGAAACTGGTGGGCGTATCCAGCACCCTTGCGACGAATTCCATCGCCATGGGAAACACGCGCAGGGTGGCCCTTCTCTTGATAGGTTATGATAAAAACTTGATTCAAGAGTTTGGGTTCGAGGATAAACTGTCCGCGGATGTCGTGGCGCATTTTGAAGGAGGCCATTCCGCTCAAGGCGTTCAAAAAGCAACGCTTGACACGGAGGGAATACGGGAGTGGGTCGAAGCAAATAAGGATCAGGTAGACGCCATAGCCATATCGAGCTATTTCAGCCCCCTTAATCCTGACCACGAGGAAAGGGCGTTCGAGATTGTGCGGAAGCACTGCGATCTAGGCGTGGTGATGGGGCACCAGCTATCGACCCACCTTGATTCCATTAAACGGGCGGCCACGGCGGCGCTAAACGCCTCCCTCGTGTATGTGATGCACGAGTTCATCGAGGCGGTGCAGGCCGCGCTCCAACGCAAGAACATCACGAACGCCGCGCTGATGATCGTGCGCGGTGACGGGACGCTGATGCCCTGTGACGAAGCCGTGCAAAAACCGGTTGAGACCATTCTATCCGGACCCGCCGCTAGCGCCATCGGGGGCGATTTCATTACACGTAAACGCTCGTCCCTGGTCATTGACGTGGGCGGCACCACGACCGACATGGCTTTTGTGGATAATGGAAGAGTGGTTGTGTCTCCACAAGGAGCGCGTGTAGGCAACATCCGGACATCCGTCGAAACGGGGCACATCAGGACGGTGTGCCTGGGCTGCGACAGCCGGGTCCAGTTGGACAAGTACGGGCATACAACTGTTGGCCCGGAAAAAGTTACGCCCTTGTGCCGGTTCGCTTCCGAACACGAGGATGCGAGGGACGAGATTCTCGGGTTGAAAAACAAACCCCGAAATAGCTGGAAGGAGAGCGATCTAGAGTATTGGGCGTTGTATAACGACGCCGCCTCCATATCCGGGGAGCTTTTGAGCGATAGAGCAAAGCAAGTCGTGAATCTTCTTTCGGATGGTCCCAAGAGTGTCTCCTTTCTCATGGAGGCGGTTGGCGTATACCATCCCGCTCAGTTATCGATGGAGGAGCTTGCCAACCAAGAGCTCATCGAGGTCGCGGCCATGTCGCCCACGGACATCTTTCAGGCGAAGGAGGATCTGGATTTATGGGATCCGGAAGTCGCCGACCGGGCGGTGCGGTGTTTCGCACACATTCATGGTAAAAGCAGGAGCGGTTTCATTGATGACACCGTTTCCTCCATAGTCAAGACGCTGGTTGAAGAAGCCATAATCTTCCTTGCCAGCCACGATCTGCTTGAGGCCAATATGCCAGAGCGCATTGAGGGCAAATGGGGCAAATGGCTTCTTCAAGAGCTGCTCACGGACGAAAGCCGCTATCTGTCTGTGAATATTGACAGCAGATTCCCCATAACCGGCGTGGGAGCGCCGGCCGAGCATTTTTTGCGGCAAGTGGCAAGGGTCCTGTCCGCCCCCTTTGTTTTGCCGAGGCACTACGAAGTGGCGAATGCGATCGGCGCCGTGGCCGGAAGCATCATGGAAATTCGGGAAGCTCGCATCTTTGAGCAGAGCAGCGACGATACCTACGCTTTCATCCTTCAACAGGGCAGGGAACAGGTAAGCTTTGCGCAGTATGAAGAGGCTTGCGAATACGGGGAAAAGACCTGCAAGAAGAGGGCCTTGGAAGCCGTTAGCGAAACGGGGGTTTCGGATCCCTATGTGGAATTGAAGACCTCCATCGAAGGCGGTCTTACTCGCATTACCGCCCGGGCGATAGGCAGCCCCAAGATTTCCGAGTGATGGCCCACCGATGACTTCCGCAAGAAAGCGGGTAATCGCATGTGAAGGCATAAAGGCGGAGCTTACGCGGGTTGTGGAAGAAACCGCCGCGGATGTCGATTGCGTTTTCATAAGACAGGAACTCCACAGGCATCCCGAGCGCATCAAGGATGCGGTGGAAGCTGCACTTGACGCTGATCCCTCCCCAGTTGAAGAGGTCGTTCTAGGGTACGGGTTGTGCTCGAACGGGGTTGTGGGGATAGAAGCGCGCGAATGCCGGTTGATCATCCCCAAGGTCCACGATTGCATCGGGATGTATCTCGGCTCCCTGGACCGATACAAGGCGATGTTTGAACAACGCCCGGGAACATATTATCTCACGACCGGCTGGATCGAGAAGGGCAAGGATCCGTTAACCACCATGCGGGAAGAGTACGCGGCGCGCGTGGGCATGGCCGAGGCGGAAGAGGCCATGCGGGAGGAACTCCAGCACTATTCAACAATCGCCTTCATCGACCTTGGATTGCGTCCGGACATGGA
The DNA here is from genome assembly GCA_046497285.1 of Candidatus Hydrogenedentota bacterium. Classification (GTDB taxonomy): domain Bacteria; phylum Hydrogenedentota; class Hydrogenedentia; order Hydrogenedentales; family SLHB01; genus SKRY01. Next base: position 3,181 of record JAWOFY010000488.1, on the reverse strand, counting down.
GCGGTTCAAGAAAGTCGCCCGCGAGAACGCCGAGTATTTTGGACTGGAGTACGTAGAAATCCAGGGAGAGTGGTCCCTCTTGAGGAAGATTGTCGAGGGACCCTACGACAAATCCGAGTTCGTCATAGTGGAGCCCGGCGGCCGGGTTGAACAGAAACTGTTCTTGTAACATGATGCGATGATGCCCCGGGCGTCTTTTCGCGAATCGTGGAGGCCGAAGCCCGGGATCAAAGCACAAAACACAACGGAAGGAGTCTGGTGTGGAGATAGTAGGGGAGTTAATCAACGCAAGCCGAAAAGCCATCCGTCCCTTGATTGAAAATCAGGACGCGGAAGGAATCATTGACGTGGCGCGCAAGCAAGTCGAAGGCGGCGCGGACTACATTGATGTGAATGCGGGCATGTTCGTGAAGAAGGAGCCTGAATATCTGCGATGGCTCGTGGAAACCGTACAGAGTGAAATCGATGTGCCGTGCTGCATAGACAGCCCGAGTTACGAGGCGATCGAGGAGGCGCTCAAGGCGCATAAGGGCGTGCCCATGATCAACTCCATATCGCTTGAAAAGGATCGGTACGCCAACGTCATGCCCCTAGTGGAGGCCGCGGAATGCAAGGTGGTTGCGCTGTGCATGGACGACAAGGGGATGCCCGAGACGAAGGATCAGCGAATGGACATCGCCGATCGGCTGATCAACGAACTCGTGCAAAAAGGCGTGAAACCAGATAACATCTACGTCGATCCGCTCGTGCAACCGATTGGGACCGACGATAAGTACGGCGTGGAGTTTCTTGACACCATCGAGGCGCTGAAACGGGAATTCCCCGACAGCCATCACATGTGCGGGCTTTCCAACATCTCGTTTGACATGCCCAAGCGCAAGTTCGTCAACCGCGTGTTCATGATCATGGCTATCGCCCGGGGGCTGGACGGCGCCATACTGAATCCGACGGACACCCAGATGATGGCGTCAATCGTTACGGCTGAAACCCTCATGGGCAGGGACAAGTATTGCGAGAACTACCTCAACGCTTACAGGCAGGGCATTGTGGGCTCCTGACCCCTGTGCGCGCCGCCAAGACCAAAAACATCTTCCCTATCCCCCTTCAGTAAGTACGGGGGATTTTTTTTCGTCCTATTCCTCCTTCGGGCGTGGGCCAGGGAAAAGAGTATTTCGATAGCCCAATCGCCGGATAGGGCGATGTGCGGAGCGTTTACATCCCCCGGTCCTTCGGGCCGCTCCCCTTGCAGGGCGATTCGTAACGCCGGCGTCTCGCCGGCAAAAAACTTATGGAGACGGCGATATATGTGCCGGCAAGATGCCGGCGCTACGCAATTCCTCCTGTGAGCGAGAACCAAGGAACAGCGTTTTGACGTAGGCTTTCGCTTGATCAGGCGGCCGCCGTCCCAAACGTTAAAGATGGGCGCCGGTTTTGCCGAAGATCAGCCATACACGACGGCCGGCGCGGCGCTATGGCCCGCGAAATAAAAGAGGGCGGCGACGACAAGGAAGATAAGGCAAAAAAGCCGCAGCCGGGCGTCGCTTCTGTCCATGACCGATTCCCCGACCACAATAGCCACTTGCGGAAGCAGAAAAGCGATTCCGCCCACAATGAAGAACAAAGCGCCCAGCCCGCGGGCCAGGGGTGGCGACGCCGTCAGTTCGCCGCGGTATACGAAGGCCGCCCCTGCCAGCATGGCTAGCAGCGAAATCGTGCGTACGGCGCGGTTGCTGTGCAGGCGTTGGTCGATGCGGCGCACCGTCGATGGGGAGAGGGCCCACACAAGCCCCACAAACGCAAACAACCCTGCAAAGCCCAGCATAACGTTTTGCGCCATGGCTTCTGTTATGAATTCTGTTTCTGCCACTTCGCCATTCATCGTCGCGCCGTGCTCCCAATTTAACTCCGCCAGCCCACCTACGAATTGAACCCCTATTCTACGCTGGCCTTCCCGCCTGCTGCAACGCGGATCTCATCCTCGCGCATACCGCTTTGCTTGGGACGGAAATCCATGCTACGCTTTGCGTTCGACTGGATACGCGAAAGGAGAAGCAGTAATGGCGCAGATTGATCAATATCTCGAGCTGATGGTAAACCACGGCGCATCCGACTTGCATTTCTGCACGGGCTGCAAACCCATATTGCGCAAGGACGGGAGCGTGGCCGCCGTGCGCAATGCCGAATCCATAGACGCCCAAAAAGCCAACACCCTCCTGTACGAGATTATGCCTGACGCGAACGAGCAGGAATTCAACGAGTGCAACGATACCGATTTCGCCTACGAAATACCCGGCGTGGGCCGTTTCCGGTGCAACATTTTCCGCGATCACAAGGGAATCGGCGGCGTGTTCCGCATTATACCGACGGAAATCCTCTCTGCGGAGAAACTGGGGCTGCCCCCTGCGGTCAAACAGTTCAGCAAGTTGAATCGCGGACTGGTTTTGGTGACGGGCCCAACCGGCAGCGGCAAATCCACCACCCTGGCCGCTCTCGTGGACGACATCAACTCGGCGCGCAGCGAACATATCATCACTATTGAAGACCCCATCGAATTCGTCCACCGAAACAAACGCTGCCTCATCAACCAACGCGAAGTGGGCACGCACACCACGGGCTTCAAGACCGCGTTGCGCGCCGCCTTGCGCGAAGACCCCGACATTGTGCTCGTGGGCGAGATGCGCGATCTCGAAACCACCCACATCGCCATCGAGACGGCCGAAACCGGCCACCTTGTGTTTGGCACGCTGCATACGACCACGGCCATATCCACCGTGGACCGGCTCATCGATCAGTTTCCCCACGAACAGCAACAGCAAATCCGCACGATGCTGTCCGGCACGCTAAAGGGGGTCATCGCGCAGAATCTCCTCAAACGAAAGGGGGGAGGGCGCGTGGCGGCCATTGAAGTGCTCGTGGTGAACCCGGCGGTGTCCGCCCTGATCCGGGAAGGGAAGACCAGCCAGATCATGAGCATCATGCAGACCGGCAAACGGGAAGGCATGACCCTGCTCAACGAACAGCTCGCGAACTTGGTGAAGGACGATGTCGTCGAACCCCTGGAGGCCTACACCAAGGCGGTGGCCAAGGAAGACTTGCTCAAGCAGTTCCAGGCCAACAACATCCCGTTTGATCCCGCCGAAGCGCCGCCCGAATAGCTGTGGGCGGCGCGTATCCACAGGCT
>JAWOFY010000466.1:0-3611 GCA_046497285.1 Candidatus Hydrogenedentota bacterium | reverse complement strand
GACGACGCATGAATTGGGCGCCCACCACCCCCGAAGAGCGCGAGGAGATGCTCGCGGCCATTGGCGTGAAATCCGTGGATGAGCTATTTGATGTCATTCCCGAGGACCTGCGGCTGCGCTCATGGGACATCCCGGACGGCCTGTCCGAAATGCGCACGCGCCAGGTGCTGGCGGACATGGCGGCCGGCAACGATGTGGACCGGGTCTGTTTTCTCGGCGGCGGATACTACGATCACTTTATTCCCGCTGCTGTGGATGGTCTATCGAGCCGTGCGGAATTTTACACCGCCTACACGCCGTACCAACCGGAATGCGCGCAAGGCACGTTGCAGGCCATCTATGAATACCAATCCGCCATTTGCCGCCTGACGAACATGGAGTACGCCAACGCCTCCTTGTACGATGGGGCGACGGCGGTGTTCGAGGCCGCCACGATGGCCGTGCGATTGCGCAAGAAACCCCGCATCGTGTGCCATCCCAGCATGGCGCCCGCCCATCTGAAGGTGCTCAAGACCCACGCCGCCAACCTTGACGTGGAGATCGTGGAGGGCGAGGATCCCGAGGGCGCCTCGTGCGTCATCGCCCAGAATCCCACGTTCCATGGCTCGCTGCGGGATTACACGGCGCTGGCCGAGAAATGCCACGAAGCCAAGGCTTTGCTCGTGGTTTCGTTCTATCCGGTCTCCCTGGGCTTGGTCAAGACGCCGGGCGAGATGGGGGCGGACATCGCCATCGCCGAAGGGCAGAGCTTGGGCCTTCCCCTGAATTTTGGGGGGCCGTATCTCGGGATTCTGGCTACGCGGAAGGAACACATTCGCCGGATGCCGGGCCGTCTGGCCGCCGCCACCGAAGACGGAGAAGGCCGGCGCGGCTTCGTGTTGACGCTCCAGGCGCGGGAACAGCACATCCGCCGGGATAAGGCCATGTCCAACATCTGCAGCAACGAGGCGCTGTGCGCGTTGCGGGCGTTGATTCATCTGTGTCTGCTGGGTACGGAAGGGCTTAAGGACGTGGCCACGCATAGCCATGCGAAGTCCGAGTATCTCAAAGGCAAGATCGGCGGGTTTGCGGCCATCCTCAACGATGCGCCCACGTTCAACGAGTTCGCGGTGCGGCTGCCGCGCGACGCCGAGGAAGTCGTGGCGGAGATGAAGGACCGCGGATACTGTGCGGGCTTGCCGCTGGCGGCCGTTGGCGCGGGAGAGTCCACGGACCTTCTCATCGCGGTGACCGAGAAGCGGACGCGCGAGGAACTCGACGCCTTTGCCCAGACCCTGGAGGATGTAGCATGCAGCTAATCTTTGAAAAGAGCCGGAAAGGCCGGCGGGCCATTCGCCTTGACGCCCTCGATGTGCCCGAGGCTCCGCTGCCGGCGGCGTTCCAGCGCACGGAAGACCCCGCGCTGCCCGAGGTGGGCGAGTTGGACGTGGTGCGGCATTTCACGCACCTGTCGAAGCGGAACTTCAGCATTGACGCCAACTTCTACCCCTTGGGCTCATGCACGATGAAGTACAACCCCAAAATGGCGGAGGCGGTGGCGTCCGACAGGCGATACGCAAATCTCCATCCCCACTTGTCGAGCGCCAAGGCGTATTGGCCCGCGTGTCAGGGCGCGTTCATGCTGATGCATGGGCTGGCCGGTCTGCTGGCCGAGATCGCGGGCATGAAGGAGGTAACCCTCCAACCCATCGCGGGCGCCCATGGCGAATTGACGGGCACGCTGTTGATCGCGGCCTACCACCGGGACAAAGGCAATACGCACAAGGACACGATTATCATCCCCGATTCCGCCCACGGCACGAATCCCGCCAGCGCGGCCCTGGCGGGGTACAAGGTTGTCGAAGTCCCTTCGGACAAGGACGGCGCGATCCACATCGAGAAGTTCCGCGAGGTGTTGAATGACAAGGTGGCGGGCATCATGCTTACGTGCCCCAACACCCACGGTCTGTTCGAGAAGGACATCCGCGCGATTGCGGACGCGGCACACGAGGTGGACGCCCTGCTTTACTACGATGGCGCCAATCTCAACGCGATCATGGGGCGCTCCAGGCCCGGCGACATGGGCTTCGACGTGATGCATTTCAACCTGCACAAGACCTTCGCCACCCCTCACGGCATGGGCGGGCCCGGCTCGGGTCCGGTCGGGGTGGGCGAACGGCTCCAGCCTTTCCTCCCCGGACCGCAAGTGGTTAAGGAAGGCGATGGGTACGGCCTACGGATGCCGGAGAAATCCATTGGTCCCATGGCGGCGTTCTTTGGCAACTTCATGATGGCCGTGCGCGCTTACGCCTATATCCGGCTGTTGGGTTCGGAAGGGCTGTGCTCCGTGTCCGATCACGCTGTGCTGCACGCCAACTATATCCATAGCCGCCTCAAGGGCGCCTACGCTAGCCCGTTCGACGCGCGCTGCATGCACGAGTGCGTGCTGTCCGCCGCGCCGCAAACCAAGAACGGGGTCCGCGCGGTGGATATCGCCAAGGCGTTGCTGGATTACGGATTCCATGCCCCCACGGTCTATTTCCCCTTGACCGTGAAGGAGAGCATGATGGTCGAGCCGACGGAGACGGAATCCAAGGAAACCATGGACCAGTTCTGCGAAATTATGCTTGAACTGGCCGAGCAGGCTAAGAAAGACCCCGAGCCGCTTCAGCACGCGCCCCACACGATGCCCGTGGGCCGGCTTGACGAGGTGCGCGCGGCCAAGGAGCTGAACTGCTCTGTCTAAATACCTAAGTTTCTAGCTGGTCGTCGCCGTTCACCGCGGAGGACTGGCTTAGTAGAACGCCAACCTTACGCGCGGCGAGCCGCCAATGCGAGCGCTCCTCGGCAAGTTGCGGCGCGGGGTTGTGTTTGATAGAATGCGACTTTCGGCATCCCCCATTTCAGGGGGATGCATTCCCATTAATCCCCAATTGTACTAGGAGGTGAAGTAATTTTGAGGACTTACGAAGCGCTCTACATCGTTCGTCCAGATTTGGAGGACGGTGAGATCCAGACGGTAGCGGATGGGGTCCAGACCGTGGTGACGAACCATGGCGGTGCTATCGTGCGCTCGGAGATCTGGGGCAGGCGGCGGTTAGCCTACGAAGTGCGGCGATTCAACGAAGGGTGTTATGTATTGCTGCGATTCGAGGCCCCGCCGGAAATTGTCCGGCGTCTCGAGCACCATTTCCGCCTGTCCGAAGAGGTGATCCGCCACATTGTGGTGCATTACGATGAACAGACCCTGCGCCATGAGGCGGAGCAGCACCGAAAGAACGAAGAAAAGCTGCAAGCGACCGCGGAGCGCCGGGGAAGGTCCGACGAGGAAGACGAGGATGAAGCCCCCCGCCGCCGCCGCGCCCCGATGGAAGAAGACGACGAAACCGAGGACTAAACCAGCCGCTATTGGATTACATCCCTTTTGAAGAGGGCTGGATGGTTTGCGGCGCATACGTGAGCGGGGCACGGGCGGCGATATGTCGGCTACCGCCCCGCGTGCTGGCCGGTTTGGCTAGAGAGGAAAAGACATGGCGGATTTGCGCATGCTTTTGGATGGATTATAGTTGCTCTTGCAGCAATTATTGGCGGGTACATTATTGATTATCAAAAAAACAAACTAAAGTGGCAGG
>JAWOFY010000308.1:0-4879 GCA_046497285.1 Candidatus Hydrogenedentota bacterium | reverse complement strand
TCTTGTACGAGGTCGCTGGCCCAGTTGTTCAGTGGAATGCTCCGCTGCTGCGTGCCTACTTGCGTGACACATCCATGCTGGCGCGCCGTGGTCACCATGTGACGGCCTTCCTCCACGGACAAGCACATCGCCTTCTCGATGTACGCATCGAGCCCGGCTGACATCGCGTGTGTCGCGACCCAGCCGCTGGCGTGCGTGGTGGTTTCGCACATCACCGCGTCCAGGTTTTCCTCCTCCAGCATCTCCCGAAAGTCGATATAACTGGTCCAGTTCTCCTCATGTTCCTCGAAAGCGCCGCGGAATTCATCGATCCGGGGTTTGAAGCAGTCCGAAATGGCCACGATGTTGATATCGGGCACACCCACCGCTACGCCCGTGACCGCCCAGCACCGGCGGCCCAGTCCGATTATGCCCACGTTGATCCGGTCATTGGGGCCAGGTCCTTCGCGACCCAGCGCGCGGGGAGACAAAATCATGGGCGCCAAGGCCGCCGTGGTCTTCAAGAATGTTCTGCGTTTCATGGATGTTTACTCCCTAATTGGATTGAGGTTGGAAACTCGGCCCATCACCAAAGTGCTAATCCTTTTATCCTACATGATCGCGCAGCGCATGTCGAGATGTTCGTTGGGGCTCCGCGGGGCCATGCCGGCGTCCACGCTCGGCAAACGGAAACGCGGTTCCGGCCGCCCACATGTTGCGTTTTGAGGACGCAACGGGGCATAATATGCGTTGTGCGCTGGTTTGGATAGGCTCTTGAGGCTAAGGCCAGCAAAGGGAGCGAGCAGGGCGCGACACCCTGCTGCATTGGAGCATCATTTCTGGAACTCCGGGCATTATGCGGAAGGCATGCTGGAGAGGAGCGGTCACGCTAAACGCGAACCCGCCAAACGGCTTCCTCTCTCTATTAGGCCTCGCGCGGGCAGGCGCGGCGGCCGCGCTATTCGTCGTTCTTTGCTGGCCTGCGGCCGCGGATGAAGCGCCGGCAAACATCGAACGTGTTCGAGACGCGCTAATCGCGCCCGTATGGGTGAATGGCGTCGGACCTTATCCATTTTTGGTGGACGTGGCGTCGGCCCGAAGCGCGATGGCCCCTCGTGTGCGCCAGTACGTTGAACTCGAGGTCGCTCCCCTGCACAGCGATACGGAAGGGGAGCGCTCCCTTCTGGAAACCGAGCCCGCCAGCGTCTTGGTTCAAGGCATGGAACCCACGGAATGCCAGTTCTTAGTGGAGCCGGTAGATGGGTTCGAGACGAAACTCGGGACGCGCGTAGCTGGCGTGTTAGGCCGCGACGCCCTCCCCAACCCCCTTTACCTGGATATCGAGGGCAGGGTGCTCTCCTCCGGCCGTCCTTCCTCGACCGAGCAGGGAGAGAGCAACGAGGAACCCATAAGCCTGAGCGTGCGCCAAGCTGACGACGGAACGCTCACGGTGAGCGGCGTGATTGACGGAGAGCGCGCTGTGCGAGTCGCCGTTGACACGCTGTATGGCGGAATCCTGGGACTCCCCTATGACCAGGCTCAAAACCTCGGCCTGCTTGAAGATCAAGAGCAATCCCACCTGGCCATTGAACAACTGCAGGCCGAAGGGTTCATGATTCGGCTAAACCGGTTCCATGTGGCGGCAGCCGAAATACGGCGTCCGATATGCCACGTGTCCCATGCGCTGGAAGACGCCGTGGCCGGCCTGGACTTTCTCGCCAACTTCGAAGTCATCCTCGACGTTGAAGAGGAAACCCTCGACCTTATTCCCCATGAGCCAGGGCCCGTGGAGCGCGGACCGCTGCGGGGTTCCGGGCTCATGCTGGGTTACCTCAAGCAGGGCCGGTGGGTGCTTTATGTCGCAACGGAGTCTCCCGCCGCCGAGGCCGGCGCGATGACGGGGGATGTATTGCTCGCGATCGATGGGGAGCCTGTGGAAGGCCAGCGTCATGGCGAAATCGAGCAGCGTCTTATGATACCGGCCGGCGAGGAGTTAACGGTGACGGTTGAGCGGAATGGAACCCGCCACGAGTTCACTCTGGAAAGCAAAGAGCTATTATGAACGAAGACGCGGCGTTTGGGCTATAACCTAACCTCATAAGCCTGTTTTTGGGGTGAGCTTTGTACGGTTATGTGCAAGAAGCTTCCATGGAGCGTTGCTTCTCCCGGAAATCCAAAAGACTTTGACCATATGCCGCCAAAACGCCACCACACTTAATGGGGCGCGAGGCGGACACAAAGGAGCATTACACGCGATGGGATGGAACGGTTTTTTCAATTTATCGATGAGGCTGGCGGCGGGATTGGCTTTGTGCTTAGCCGTAGGACTGTTTGCCGCCCCAAGCGCCACAGCGGAAAAGCCACCCTGGGCTTTGCGCGATCACTATACCCTCAACTACGACGGGCTGGCCCTGAAATACGCGGTGGACAACGCGGAGTGGGGCATTGAGCTTAACGAGGAAGGCCGCATTGTGGACCAGGTCTACTGCGCCGTTGTGCTGGCGGATGGGACCGTCTACGACACCGAAGACCTGGAATCCGGTCAGACACGTCGGGAAGAACTTACAACGCCCCTGGGCAACACGCGCGCGTATCGCATTGATTTGGAGACGCCGGAGGATTTCGTCATTCACCACACCCTAAAGCAGGTGCGTGGCCGGGGCTTCCAACTCATCCAGATGGCGGTTACCAACACGGGCAGCGAGCCGCTCGCCATTGACGCGTTGCGCCCAGTGGTGATGGGGGCCGAATCACTCCCGGGCATGCCACCGTCCACGGAGGCGCACACACGCCGTTTGAGTTCAAGGGGCGGCTTCGCGCTCTACGATACGCAAATGGATCCGCAGTCCATACTTTTCTATGACCGGGATCGGGACCTATCGGTGGGACTCGGCGTATTGCCGGAAGGCATGGCGGTGTCGGGCGTGGATTTCGAGCAGAACGGCTCCACTTGGCAAGGGCATATTGCTAGCCGCTTTGAGCCAGCCCGTCAACTGGCTCCCGGCGAAACCTTGCGGGCCGATCCCGTTTGGGTATCTTTCACAACCGCTTCCCCGGCCGGCGTGGATCACATGATCTCCTGGATGCACGCGATGATGAACGAAAAATGGGATCGCCCCAGCCCCCCCGATGCATGGATTACCGGGCCGTCCGGCGCCAGCGCTAATGAACTTTATCGGCGCGTGGAAGACTGGAACCTTAGTGGCGTCAATCATGTGCTTGTGCCCGCGGGATGGCCGCGCCGGCCCGGCGCCCTGGAAGGGGCCTCCCCCGCCTATCCCCGTGACATGAGCGCCGTTGCGTCCGCCATAGGCCAAAGGGGCAAGAGCCCCGGAATCACTATTGATCCCTTGGCCGCCACAGAGGGGGAAAGCGCTTGGGCCGTGGAAATGCCGGAAGGGGTCTACTGGCTTGACCTGACCCAGGCCGAAGCCCGCCGTCACGCCGCGAATCGCGCGGCCGAGCTGACCGATATGGGGTTCGAGTTTTTCGTGATCAAGCCTTCCAGCATTCCGAATGAGGTCCTGGAGCAGTTCGGAATCACCCGGCGCGAAGCCGACTCGCTGGCTTTCGAGGCCGTTGAACAGGGCGCGCCGGACGCCCCCGTCTTGCCCAGCCCACGCACGGCGATCGACGGCCGCTTGGCGTATTGGCTCGAAGCCGCGGCGAATGGAAGCCGCATGGGTGAGTACGGCGCGAACGTCGGACCGGTGCGAATTCATGGAGACCAGACGGGCGGACTTTCGCAACCGCTGCTTACTGCGCTTGACTTCTTCGCCGGCCCGATAGAAATCGCGGGACAACCCAACGACGAAGGCGCCAGCCTGTTCAATGAACTATTCCCTAGGGACAGTAACGGGGCCCGTCCGATGGACGCGATAAAGCGAGCGCCCCGGGTTTGGGAAGCGCCCATGAACCGCCTCGGCGACTCGCTTTACGGCTCGGCGCTGATTACGTTTCCCGGGGCCTCGCCTTGGCCGGTCCAGCACATTAGTTTGGACGGCGGCGCGCCCGTTTTGGTGTGGCGAGCCGAAGACGGCGCCGCCATACAGTCTAGCGGCGTGTTGCCTAGCAGCGATGCGCTCACGGTATACGGAGCCACCACGGATCAGTCGCGTCCCATTCTCGTGGGCGCCTTACACAACAACGGCCGGCCGGCGGCGAATCGCGTTGACGGCCTGGAATGGGACGAAAGCTCCCGCACCCTGAGCGGCGTGCTGACCGGCCCTGGCAGCCAGGACGCCACCGCCTATGTATACGTGCCCGACGCATGGGGGCTTATCTCGAGTTCCATCGGTGGCGGCGGAAGCGAAGCCCAACAATCGGAGAATCTGGTGCGTTTCGATGTCGCCGCCAATTCAAACACCCGTTTTGAACTGACGTTTGAACGCCGCCTATGATGACGAAGCGTTTCTCAGCGGAAGGCGGGAACCCAATCAAGGGTTAGGGTGAAGTGCTGGGGGGTACATCCCCCGGCCCTTCGGGCCACCCCCTTCAAAAGGGGGAACAGTTCCGCTCGTATTCCCTACTCGAAACGGGGAATACGTAACGCCGGCATCTTGCCGGCATAGCCGCCTGGAGGGCGGTGATACGATTCCCCATTTGAAGGGGGATGTTGTCCGCGTGAGCAGCGTCCTTGCTTGGCGATTGATGCGTCATATAGTAGCCCCCTTGCTCCCCCAATCGCCGGATACGGCAGTATGCGGGGCGTTTACATCCCCCGGCCCTACGGGCCACCCCCTTCCAAGGGGGAATTGGTTCGCTCACCCAACAGGTGAGCGAACCAATTCCCCCTTGGAAGGGGGTGGCCCGTAGGGCCGGGGGATGTAAACGTCCCGCACACCGCCGCGTTTGAGAACACCATTCTTGCCTATGATGAGGCAGGCCGGATGTTGAGCAA
>JAWOFY010000402.1:0-4491 GCA_046497285.1 Candidatus Hydrogenedentota bacterium | reverse complement strand
ATTCCTCCGCTCTCCCGATGCCCACATCGTGGCTTTGTGCGACGTCGATCGGTGGCGGGCCGAGCAGGACCGCGAACAAATCGAGGCGCATTACGCGGACGAGAACGATAACGGCGCCTACAACGGCTGCGATGTCTATGAAGACTACCGGGAGATCCTGGAGCGGGACGACATCGACGCGGTTATGATATCCACGCCCGATCACTGGCACGTGCCCATGGGGGTTCACGCGGTTCGCGCGGGGAAGCACGTCTGTATCGAGAAGCCGATTTCGCTTTCCGTTAAGCAAGGCCGCATGCTGGCCGATGCCGCCAAGGAAGCGGGCGTGGTCACGCGAAACGACAGCGAATTCCGCTCGCTCCAGCCTATGTGGAAGGCCGTGGAGCTGGTCCGGAACGGGTACATCGGCGAACTCGAACACATGATCAGCCACGTGCCGTCCGAACCCGAGTCCGTGGGCTGGCCGGATCCCATGGCCGTGCCCGAGGAACTCAACTATCCGCTGTGGCTCGGCCCCGCCCCGGGCGCGCCCTACACCGAGCACCGGGTCCACACCCCTCGCACTGTGCGCACCCGGCCGGGCTGGATGCGCGTGTCAGACTATTGCGATGGGATGATCTCGAATTGGGGCGCCCACCTCAACGACATCGCCCAATGGGGCAACGAGACCGACCATACAGGGCCTGTAAGCGTGGAAGGGACGGGCGAGTTCTCCGAGGGGTTGTGGGATACGCTCGTCGAGTTCAAGCTTCATTACGAGTACGCCAATGGGGTGACCCTGGAATATGAGATGAACCGTTCCCCCAGCATCGAATTTCAGGGTTCCGAGGGCTGGATCCGGGCAAGCTTCGGCGACACGCACGCCGAGGCGAGCGACCCCGCCATCCTCGAGGAAGAACCCGGCCCGGATGAGGTCGACCTCTCGGACACCATGGGGGACAAAGAGGACTTCCTTCACGCCATCAAGACGGGCGGCGAAACCCTGCAACCGGCCGAGGTGGGCCACCGGACTCTGACGGTGTGTCAGATTGGCCTCATCGCCGTCCGGCTGGGCCGGAAGCTTGAATGGGATCCCGAATCCGAGACGTTCCCGGGCGATGACGAGGCCAACACCATGCTTGACATCGCGGTGCGCGGCGACTGGCTTTAACGAAAGGGACATTCCCCCTTGATCCCTCTTCGGAAGAGGGAATTGGAGAGCGGAAACATCCCTTGCGAAGGGGATGGCCCGTCGTAGCGCCGGCATCTTGCCGGCATCTATGGCCGCCTGGAAGGCGGCGCTAGGAATTCCACCTTAGAAGGGGATGGCCCGAAGGGAGGATGTATTCCCGTTTCGTGGGCAAACAGTACAAATCCAACGAATTTTTTATGGGGGCGAGGGGCGGATGTTGCCTCTCGAAACGATACGTTGTAATATGGGGCGCCTGGGATAACGATATCTCCAACGAAAAGGCGGGCGGGGAGTGTGTTTTCCGCCTTTTTGAAGGATGCCCGCCGGGGTATTTCCTTTCCTTTTATTGAGTAACCGATTCCCTTAGGGGGAGTTTTCAACCCGAAACTGACCATGGAGGACATAGAACATGGCGCGGCTGCAAGATTTTGAGACCACGGCGACATTCACTGGGACGGTGCTGAAGAACGAACGGATTACGGACGTGACCTCGGATGAAGATGTCCGGGAAATCGAACTGGAAATCGACAAGAAGGATTTCACCTACGAGATCGGCCAAAGCGTGGCGGTGTTTGTGCCGGGGCCTCACGACTTCGGCAATGCCCAGCACATGCGCTTGTACACCATCGCGGAAGACGGGACAAGCCCCAACGGCAAGACCACGGTGACCGTGTGTGTTAAGCGTTGTTTCTACATTGACGAGTTCAGCGGGGAGCGCTATCCCGGGAGGGCGTCAAACTACCTCTGCGACCGGCAACTCGGCGATGCCATCACCTTGGCGGGGCCGTATCCGGCTCCCTTCTCTCCGCCCGAGGATGAGACCGCTCCCATTTTGATGGTGGGCTTGGGTACGGGCATCGCGCCGTTCCGGGTCTTCGTCAAGCACATTTACGGCGCCCGCGGCGGATGGAAGGGCAAGGTGCGGCTGTTCTATGGCGCCAAAACGGGCCTTGAAATGCTCTACATGAACGACAAAAAGAACGACTTCGCCCACTATTACGATGAGGAGACGTTCAAGGCCTTTGAGGCGGTCAGTCCCCGTCCGGCTTTCGAAGCCCCCGCTGCTATCGATCGCGCTATTGAGGACAACGCAATCGAGGTCTGGGAGATGATGTGCCACCCCGAGACGCATGTCTATGTCGCGGGCCAAGAGCAGGTGGGGGAACTCCTGGATCAGGCCGGCGCCAGCGTCGCCGGGTCCAAGGAAAAGTGGGAACGGCGCAAAGCCGAACTTAAGGCGGGCGGCCGCTGGCACGAGCTGCTTTACTAACCTGCACCCCTCCATAAACTACCGCAGACGCCGCTTCCACGTTACGATGCGCGGAAGCGGCGCCTGCGATTTTGCGCGCGGTTCACACGGCCAAGAGGCCGTGCTTTCTCGCCGGCGTCTCCTAAGCTTTAAGGGATGAAGCTGGTCGTGCTTTTCAGGCTCGCAACCCAATCGGCGAGGAGTTTGGCGGCGTTTTCCACGTCGTCCAGCGAGACCATTTCCACGGGCGAATGCATGTATCGGTTAGGGATCCCCACGATGCCCGTGGCCACGCCGCCGCGGCTTAGCTGCATGGCGTTGGCGTCCGTGCCTGTGCCCCGGGGCTCGGCCTTCATCTGATACGGTATCTTGCCTTTCTTGGCGGCCTCTTCCAAGGTGTCCTCGACGACGGGATTAATGTTAGCCCCCCGATGCAGGATGGGGCCTTGGTCCAACGCAAACGCGCCCCAACGTTTTTCGTCGCAATTGGGATGGTCCGTGGCGTGACCGACGTCCACGGCGATGCCCGCATGGGGATCGCATCCATAGGCGCTGGTGGTGGCGCCGCGCAATCCCACCTCTTCTTGAACCGTCGTCACGCAATACAAGGCGCAACTGATATTGCGCTTTTCGAGCAGACGCGTGGCTTCCAGCACCACGAAGGCGCCCACGCGATCGTCCAGCGCCCGGGCCACCACGCGGTTGTTCAACACCTCCGCGAAGCCGGCGTCAATCGTTATGGGATCGCCTATAGCCACGGCGCTTTCGGCGTCCGTCTTGTCCTTAGCGCCGATGTCCACCCACATCTCGTGCATCTTCAGCGGCTTGCCCCGATCCTCGGGATCGGTAAGGTGTATGGCGCGCCGGCCAATAACCCCCTGAACGGGTCCCTTCTCCGCGTGCACGATTACCCGTTGCCCATCCAGAACCGACGCGTCTATCCCGCCAATGGGGACAAAGGTTATGAAACCCTGGTCATCGATGTGGTTTACCATCAGGGCGATCTCATCCGCATGGCCCGCCAACATGACGCGCAGCTTGCCCTTGGGATTGCGCACGGCGTATTGGTTCCCGTGAACGTCTTTATATACTTCGTCCACCGAGTCCTTGATGTACTCCTTACACACGCCTTGAATCTCGGACTCGAATCCCGACGGACTCGGCGTGGCCAGCAGTTTCTTCAAAAAAGTTAGCGATTCCTTCCGCATAGTCTCACACTCCAATAGCCTCAAGCGGCCGGTTATTCCCCAATGCCCGGATAAGGCGTGGCCGGGATAGAAGACACTCCCTTCGCCTCCCTTGAAGAGGGGACAAGACGAAGGAGTCCCCTTCCAAGGGGCTCGGGGATGTTTCGGGTGGCCGTAGCCTTTATCCGGCGATTAACAACGTTAGCTGGATTTCTTAATCCGCTGGCCCACGTCCTCCTTGAACCGGTCAATGTGCTTCTGGGCTAGCTCGGCGGGATCCAGGCCATCGTCCTCCGCCAGCGGCGTAAGATCCATGGCGAAGGTGAAGCCCGTGGCCACGTCGGTGGCGTGCGAGGCATGATAGGTGGCATTGGCCCGACGCCGCCCCATGGTGGCGAGGTCGTAGCGCTTGCCGCCGGCGATTTGCGAGTCGAAGATACCCACCAGCGCCATCTGGAGATTCTCGTGGGCCGACACGTCCAGCGCGGCCTTGTCCTCGTCGTCGAGCCAGTCCAAATCCCGCCAGACCTCACACCCGTAGATGGCGCGGGGCCGTTGGTCCTTCGGCAAGCGGCGCACCGCCTCAATAACGCGCAGCACCACGGCCACGTGGCTATCGTGTTTGTCCGCCAAGTTGTGCGTGTAGAGCACTTGAGGCTTGGTTTGTTCGAGTATAAGCGCGAGATCGTCCACGGGATTCTTGTTGCCCCCATCCTTGACGGTGCTGCTCGGGTAATCGAGAAGGATCTGGGCCCCGTATTCGCCGACCTTGGCCGCTTTCCTTTGTTCGTGGAACCGCACGGCGCGCATGTCGTCGTCGGTGTAGTTCTCGTACACGCCCGCGCGAGGCGACCCCGCCCCATTGGTGATGACAACCCCGGTGG
>JAWOFY010000389.1:0-4202 GCA_046497285.1 Candidatus Hydrogenedentota bacterium | reverse complement strand
TCCTGTTAAGCCAAAGGCACAACCCCATATTCACCACGAAGGCGGTCGAAAACACGAACACAAAAAAGACATGAACAGCCCATGTCATCGTCTCTTCAAATCCCATGCCTTACTCCATCCTTGCTTCTTGCAAGCGGCCGTGACAAGCCCTCACAGAAAGTGTTCTCCGTCACAACGGCAGCCTGAAATGTTCCAATCGTATAGTATTCAATAGGGGATGCGCTTGGCGCCCGCACGCCGCTACCGTGCGTGGATTATCCCCGAGACCCGGCCCCAAGTGCAATATCATGGATCCCGGCGGACATCCGGGCGTTCCTCTAGCAAAAGCGCCGCCCCCTCTTACGGCGTTGGAGTGGCGAGGTGTTCCGGAGCCGGGGCGTGCACGTGGCAGGCGGCCGTGTGCCCCGGCGCGACTTCCACCAGCCGCTGGCGCCATTGCGCGCACTCCGGTTGCGCGTCAGGGCACCGGGGATGGAAATGGCAACCCGGGGGCGGATTGATGGGGCTGGGCGTGTCGCCGCGGAGGATAATGCGCTCCCGTTTCCTATGGGGGTCGGGTTCGGGCACGGCGGAGAGCAACGAACGGGTGTAGGGGTGGACGCACTCATTGAAGATCGCCTCCACGGGACCGTACTCGACAATGCGGCCAAGATACATGACGGCGACGTAATCCGAGATGTGCCGGACCACGCTGAGGTTATGACCGATGAAAAGATAGGTCAGGCCGAGCCGCTGCTGAAGGTCTTCCATAAGGTTGAGGATCTGCGCTTGAATGGACACGTCCAGCGCGGATACCGGCTCGTCGGCCACGATGAGATCGGGTTCAACCGCCAGCGCGCGCGCTATGCCGATGCGTTGCCGCTGGCCGCCGCTGAATTCGTTGGGGTAGCGGTCAGCGGCGTCCGGCGCAAGTCCCACGAGTTTTAGCAATTCCTCAACGCGTTCGCGCCGTTGCGCGCGGGGAACCAGCTTATGCACGGCCATGGCCTCGGACAGCGTTGAATAGACGGTCATGCGCGGATTCAAGGAGCCATAGGGGTCTTGGAAAATGATTTGCATGCGGCGGCGCAACGCTCGAATCCGCCGCCGGTTGAGCTCGGTTATGTCTTCACCGTCGAAAACGATGCGGCCGTCGGTGGGCTCGATCAGCCGTGGAATGCAGCGTCCCGCCGTTGTCTTGCCGCTGCCGCTCTCCCCCACGAGGCTGAGCGTCTTACCCCTTGGAATGCTGAAGCTAATATCGTCCACCGCGCGCACGTGCGCCGTCACCCGGCCAAACACGCCACTGTGCACGGGAAAATGTTTCACCAAGTTGCGGACTTCCAACAACGGGCGGTTGGCGGCGCCATCGATGCTCATCGAGGGGCGGTCTCCTCTGGGATGCCGGGGGAACGTCCCTGTTCGGCCATCACGGGGGCATCGTGAAGCCAACAGGCCACGCGGTGCTCCTCATCTAGGGACTCGAGCGGGGGGACGCGCTTCGGGCATACGTCCATGGCGTAACGACAGCGAGGATGAAACCGGCAGCCCGATGGGAACCGCGCAGAGTTTGGCACCGTGCCCGGAATGGATTCAAGGTGCTGGCGCCCCGCCGACAATTTCGGAAGGGACCTGAACAACCCCAGCGTATAAGGATGCTTGGGAGCCTCGAACACGCGGTCCATCGGGGCCTGCTCAATGATTTGCCCCGCGTACATGATGGCCACGTCTTCCGCGTTTTCCGCCACGATCCCGAGGTCGTGCGTGATGAGCAACATGGCCATCTGTTGTTCTTCTTGCAAGGAACGCAGCAAATCCAAGATCTGCGCCTGAATCGTCACATCCAGGGCCGTGGTGGGTTCGTCGGCGATGAGGAGAACGGGATCGCACGCCAAGGCCATGGCGATCATCACGCGCTGACGCATCCCACCGGACATTTGATGGGGGTAATCATCAACCCGTTCCCCGGGCGAGGGGATGCCCACGCGCTCGAGCAATGCAACAGTCTGTTGGCGGGCCTCCTCCTTTGAGACGCCCTTGTGCAGACGGATGGTGTTAGCGATTTGACTGCCAATGCGGAAGACGGGATTCAAACTGGTCATCGGCTCTTGAAAGATCATGGAGATCTTGTTCCCCCGGATCCGGCGCATCTCCTTTTCGGAGAGTCGTAGCAGATCCTGGCCGTCGAAGAAGATCTCCCCCTCGACGATTTCACCGGGTGGGCTCGGGACCAACCGGAGGATGGAAAGCGCGGTCATGCTCTTGCCGCATCCGCTTTCGCCCACCAGGGCCAGCGTTTCTCCCGGCCGGATGTCAAAAGATACGCCGTCCACCGCTCGGGCCACGCCCGCGTCGGTATGAAAGTGAGTTTTCAAATTGCGAACGCTAAGTATGGAGTCCCCTTGGTTCACGAATCCTCCTCGCGCTTGGAGTGAAGCGAAAGCGCTTCGCCTTGGTTGGTCTATTGCCTCAACCGCGGGTCCATGGCGTCGCGGAGACCGTCGCCCACCAAGTTAAACGAGCACACGGTCACGAATATCGCGACACCCGGAAAGGTCACCAGCCACCACGATCCGTCCGACCGGTTGATGTACGTCTGGGATTGGGAAAGGATTTCCCCCCAGCTCGGCGTGGGCGGCGGCGTGCCGAACCCCAGAAAGCTCAGGGCCGATTCCATTAGGATAGCCCCGGCCACACCGAAGGTGGCGCTGACCAAGACGGGCGACAACGCGTTAGGCAGCAAATGACGAAACATGAGGCGCACATCACTCACGCCGGTCGCCCGGGCGGCCGTGGCGAAATCGCTCTCGCGCAGCTTAAGAAATTCGCCGCGCACCAGCCGGGCAATGCCCGTCCAACCCAATACGCCCAGCACGACCATAATAATAAATATGTTCTGTTCCGGCACGAAAGCCAGTAGGGAAAGAATCAGGATTAGCTGGGGGAAGCACATCATAATTTCGATAAGCCGCTGAGCGGCGGCGTCCACCAAACCACGGTAATACCCGGCAAGCGAGCCTATGACTACGCCAATGGAGGCCGCAATGCCCATGGCCACAAAGCCGATGGACATCGAGATGCGGCAACCCCAAATCATCCGGCTGAGCACGTCCCGTCCGCGATCATCGGTGCCAAGCCAATGATCGCTGCTGGGCGCTTCGAGGCGCCGCCGCAAATTCACCGACAGCGGGGAATGAGGCACGGGCGGTTGAATCATCGCCTCCCCCTCTCCCGGCTCCCACTGTTGGAAGTTCATGGAGCGCAGCTCGGGGATGTCCCGGACATTGACAAACCAATAGGTTCCGCCGTCCATGTGCAGGTAGAGGGGCTTTTCGTGGGCAAGAAACGGGGCCAGTAACGCCACCATGAACAGCAAAAACAGGATCCAAAGCGCGCCGACCGACATGCGGTTCTTGCGGAATTGCCGGGCGACCAGACGCCAGTACCCTTGCCGCGGCAGCCGGCCGCCTTCCAATTCTCCGGTGTCCGCCTCCAGCTCCAATGCGCCGGATTCGGGTTCCCTATCTACGTTTTGACCGCCACTTTGAAGCATTAGTCGAATCGAATCCTCGGATCAGCGAGAGCGTACAAGACGTCGGACAATATCAGCCCCGCCAAGGTCAAGAGCGCCGAGATGGAAAGGATGCCCATGATGACGGGATAGTCGCGCGTCAGCACCGCTTCGAAGGCGAGCATTCCCAAACCCTGGATGCTGAAGATCCGCTCGATAATCACGCTGCCGCTAATGAGCAGGGGCAACAGGGTCGCCATCAACGTGATGATGGGGATTAGCGAATTGCGCATGGCGTACTTGAAGATCACCACCTTCTCTGAAAAGCCGTACGCCCGCGCGGTGCGGATGTAGTCTTGCCGTACTTGCTCGATCATGCCCGCACGGGCGTACCGGGACAAGGCGGCAAGGCCTGTATACGTAAGGCAAAACACGGGAAGGACCAAGTGCCAGATGTGATCCACCACCCACCAAAGCCACGGATAGTCCTGCGCCCCGAACCCGTGAAGTCCATGAACGGGGAACCAATTCAGGAACTGTCCGACCGCCAAAAAGAAGATCAGTAGCATCGCGACCCAGAACGATGGCAGGCTGTACAGGATGAAGAGAATCAGCGTGATTATGGTGTCTCCCCAACGCTGGCGATGGGTCGCGCTATACACACCGATGGGAACGGAAATGATGTAGGTCAGAAAGATCGCGATGGCGCTCA
>JAWOFY010000174.1:0-8119 GCA_046497285.1 Candidatus Hydrogenedentota bacterium | reverse complement strand
GTCGAAAATACACACGGCTTCAGGGTTCACATCAATGCCAAAGGCGCTCATTGTTTACCTCAGGGCGCTACCGCACGAACCTGCGGGCGAACCGTGGGCTCCCGGAGCGGGATAACCGCATGTAGCCAACGGGAAAAGTGTTTGAGTTGTTGAGAATGGCGCGCTCAACGGACAAAGGGGGCGGCAGCCGCGGGAGGTCATGAGCCCACGGATATCCGTGGCAGTTTCTCGCGCATTCGCGCAAGCGCCTCATCGAGGCGGTCGTCGGGCACGGTTAGCGACAGGCGCACATACCCTTCCCCATACTCGCCATACGCTGATCCCGGAGCGACGACTACGGCGCAGGTTTCCAGCATGTAATCGCAGAAGCTGGCGGATGTATGGCCTTCGGGAACCGGAATCCAGAGATAAAACGTTCCCTTGGGAGGCTCGGACGTCCAGCCCACTTCATGCAAGGTCTTCAGGACTCGTTCCCGCCGCGCCCCATATAACTCCATCATCCGGTCTATGGCCTCATCTCCATTGTCCAAGGCTTCGATGCCCGCATATTGAACGGCGTTGAATATGCCGGAATCCGTATTGGATTTCACCTGGGCGATGGCCCCCACGATATCGGGATTGCCGCTGGCCATGCCGATGCGCCACCCCGTCATGTTGTAAGGTTTGGAAAGCGAGTTCAGCTCCACGCCCACCTCCTTGGCCCCTGGCGTGGAAAGGAAACTCAACCGCTCCGCCCCAAATACAATCTCGCTGTAGGCATTATCATAACAAATGGCGATGTCATGGGTCCTGGCAAACTCGACGAGTTCAGCGAGAAACTCCTTAGTGGCCACTGCTCCCGTGGGATTGTTTGGATAATTAAGGAAAAAGCCCGTGGCCTTTTGGGCGACATCGGAGGGGATGGAGCCCAAATCGGGAAGATACCCGTTTTTCTCCAGCATCGGCACGGGATGGGGTTCGGCTTCAGCAAACCATATGCTCGGTTTATAGCCGGGATACCCGGGATCCGTCACCAACACAAGGTCACCGGGATTGATCATGCCCAGTGCGAAGTGATGGCACCCTTCCTTCGAGCCGATCAAGGCCACGATCTCACTCGTTGGCTCAAGTTCTACGTTGTGGCGCCGACTATACCAACGGGCGATTGCTTCCCGCAAAGGCGTCATGCCCCACTCCTCGTCGGTGGGGTAGCGATGGTTTTCGGGAAGCCGGGCGGCTTCACATAGCGCGTCGATGATCGGCGCCGGCGTGCCGTCGACGGGATCCCCGATAGCTAGACTGATGACGTCGATTCCCTGTTTCTTGGCGTCGTTGATCTTGTTGCGCAGGGCGGCAAACAAATAGGGTGGCAGTTTCTGTAGACGTTCGGCTTTACGCATGATCATTCCTGTTGCTGG
The DNA here is from genome assembly GCA_046497285.1 of Candidatus Hydrogenedentota bacterium. GTDB lineage: Bacteria > Hydrogenedentota > Hydrogenedentia > Hydrogenedentales > SLHB01 > SKRY01. The sequence continues at coordinate 6,722 of JAWOFY010000174.1, read as the reverse complement.
TGCATGTTACGGCAAGACGTGTTCGGTTCCCCAGTAAGAATGGGGCATTCTACACTCCGATGGGGGCTGTTTCAACGTATAAAGTTCGCGCGCGAGTTATTTATTGACGGATTGGCGTGTATTGCGCGTTATTTATAGTCCGGCGGGCCAGCACGGAATCCCAACGCGTAAGGGCCCAGGGCTACGCGTTAAAAGCGACGGATAAAGATTGAGAGAGAGGATTCCATGGACGCCATTCGGACGGAAGCGCTCAGCAAGGTGTATCGGTCCAATTTCGCCCGGCGGGGCGTCCCCTCCCTGGACGCGCTCAGCTTGTCCATAGGGGAAAACGAAGTGTTTGGCTTTCTCGGCCGGAACGGGGCGGGCAAGACGACCGCCATTAAGCTATTGTGCAGTTTGTTGCGCCCGACGGCGGGAGCGGCCTACCTTTTCGGGGAACCCGCCCGTTCCCGTAAGGCGCGGAAGCGGATTGGGTATCTGCCGGAGAACCCGTACTTCTACGAGTACCTGAATCCGAGGGAAACCCTGGACTTCTACGGCAAGCTGCAGGGGTTGAGCGCGGCCGCGCGCGCCGCCGAGTGGAAGAAGCTTGCCGAACTTCTCGACTTGGGTCCCATTGCCGGCCAACGGATACGCGGGTTCTCGAAGGGCATGCGGCAACGGCTGGGGTTTGCGGTGGCCCTCGTCGGCGATCCGGACATTCTCATTCTTGACGAGCCCATGAGCGGCCTTGATCCCATAGGTAGGCGGCACATCCGGGAACTCATTCTGCGCATGCGGGACGAGAAGAAAACGCTGTTCTTCAGCTCCCATGTGTTGGGCGACGTCGAGCAGATCTGCGATCGCGTGGGGGTGTTGGTTCAGGGCAAGCTCAAGGCCAACGGCCCAATTGCCGATCTGTTGACCGATCACATAAGCCATGTCGAAGTCGTGGCGGCGGGGTTGAGTCCGGCGGCCGTGAAGGAGATCGCGGCGCAAGCGCGTCATGTGCGCCAATCCGAGCAAGGCGAACACTTTGAGGCGGGCGATTTGGAGGCCGCCAACGAGGTGGCGGGGCGCGTCTTGGCGCATAACGGCAAGCTCGTGGAGTTTACGCCGCTTAAGGACTCCCTGGAGAACTACTTCCTTCGTCAACAAGAGGAGGCGTACGCATGAGGATACTCGCGGTCGCCCACAACACCTTTCGGGAAGCCGTGCGGGACAAGGTCCTGTATGTTCTCCTGTTCTTCGCGGCTGTGGCGATTGTGGGCTCGAAAGCCTTGGGATGGATCAGCATTGGCCAGGACATCAAGATTGTCAAGGACATCTCCCTGGCGGCCGTGTCCCTGTTCGGCGTGCTCATCGCCATCTTCGTGGGGACGAATCTGGTCTACAAGGAAGTCGACAAACGGACCATCTACACCATTCTGTGCCGTCCCATGTGGCGGTTCGAGTTTGTTCTGGGCAAGTACTTGGGACTGGCGGGGTTGTTGGCGGTCGTGACGGTTGTGATGACCGCCGTGGCGGCCGGTTATGTGATCGCCATGGGCGGTTCCGTTGACGCGGTGTTCTTCTGGGCCGCCGTGCTGACCTATTGGCAGCTCTTGCTCGTTACGGCGCTGGCGATCCTTCTTTCCGCCGTCACTTCGCCCATCCTCGGCGCGATTATCGCGTTCACCACGTACATGGTGGGCCACGCCACGGGCATCTTGGTGGATCTTCCCGCTCATTTCGATGGGACTTGGGCGAAGACCATCATGGAGTTCGCCTACTACGTGCTTCCCAATCTGTCGAATTTCAACATCCGGGACCTGGCCGCTAACGAAATGGCCGTGGAACCCGCCTATATCGCGTGGGCGCTAATCTACGGCACGGTGTACACGGCCGTTCTCTTGACCGTGGCGGCCTTGGCGTTCGAGGATAAGGACGTATGATTGCGCGGTGGGTTATCGGGCTCCCGTTGGTGCTCGTGCTGGGCTTCGGCGCTGTCAACGTGGCGCAACATCAGCTCGACGGCAGACGGGCTCATCAATTCGACGACGAGCTGCTCTATCTACCCAACGAACAACTGCTCACCCATTTCACCGGGGGTATGAGCAGTGTGGTGGCGAGTTTTCTGTGGCTCCAATGCATTCAGTACACGGCCGAGACCTTCCGGGAAGACCGCAAGCTGGAATGGCTCGCCCACATGAGCCGGACGATCACGCGGCTCGATCCCCATTTCGTCGACGTATACCGGTACGGCGGCGTCTTTCTTGCCTCGCTCGAAGCCGATGACGACGCCAGCATCGACCTTATGCGCCGCGGCATGCGCCATAATCCCCACGATTGGGGTTTGCCTTATGAGATCGCCATGGTCTATCTTCTTAATCGGCGTGACCATCCCGACTCGGCGCGGTTGGGCGTGCAGTACATGCACATGGCGATGGCCACGGGCAACGCGCCCGAATTCCTTCAGGCCGCCGCCGAAGGGCTTCATCTCAAGCACGATCTACCTGAGTTGGAGCGGGCGATGTGGGAGGATGCGCTGGAAACCGCGGAGGATGACCTCATGCGCGACATAGCCCGCCGTAAACTGAAGGAACTCGACATCCGCGAACTTTGCCGGGAGCTTAACAGTGTGGTACAGGCGTACGCCAAACATGCTGGGGGCGTCCCTCGCGGTTTGGAGACGCTGGTGGCCGAGGGCATGCTCGCGGGGATACCGGAAACGCCCCTCGAAGGCGAGTTCGTCATCGATTCGAAGGGCGAGGTGCACCACACGGCCATCCTCGACGATTTGCTCGAACGGCGCTTGAACCGGCTCTCAACGTCCATCGCCCAATTCCGGGAAGAACACGAACGCCCGCCCGCAAGCCTGGACGAATTGCTTGATTCCGGGACCGTTTCCCACATCCCCCAGCACCCCTATCCGGACCGGACGTGGGAATACGATCCCGCCGAGGGCGAAGTTAGGGGTTAGGCGCCTAGTATTCGGCCCATCGCAAAATTGCGGATGTTCCGTAACGCCGGTATCTTGCGGGCTTTCAAGTAAATGACCCCAGCGGGGGCACAGCCGGTAGCCAGGGGTTGAGCCCGGTCGCGTAAGCGACGAGAGCGACACCCCTGGATCGCAAGCTGTCATCCCTACGGGATTGGTTTGTTCCAGAACCGTTTCAGGCTAGGTCGGACGCCATTGGGACATCCACGGTTTTAGCGCTGACGAGGTACTACATCCCCAGCGCTCGCTCCAAGCGGGAACTCTCAGGCATGTTTAGTTCGAGCGCCCGTTCATAGGCTTCGCGCGCCTGTTCGGGCTGTTCCAACTCCCGGCCCAAGACCCACGCCAAGTTGAACCAGCCTGGTCCGAAGTCCGGCGCGCGTTCTGTCAGACTCTCCAAAAGGCCGGCGGCCTCTTGGTATTGTTCCTGGTGGATACGCGCCACGGCGAGCCCATTCGCGGCCTCGAGCGAATCGGCGTCAAGCGCGAGGGCTTCGTCGAAAAGCGAGGCGGCATGTTCGTAATTCCCGTGCAGCATGCGGCTGTAGCCCGCTTCATAGGCCCCAAGGGCGGAACGTTCCAGATCCAGCTCATGCAGGAGCGCGGCGATCGCGCCTTCCACGTGTTCCTCGAAAACGCGTTTGAATCGTTCGCCCTCCTCGGCCAGCCACCAATCCAGCGCCTCCTCTTCGGTGGTGAATTCCGGCCAACCGATGCGCGGCGTGTAGGTGCGCGTGGGATCGCGAAGCTCGGTGATAGCGAGTAAGGGGCGATCCACGGAGATGATCACACGCCGCCACTGCGCATGGCGCGTATCCAAATCGAACAGATCCCCTTCAATGCGCACCACCATTTGCGCGTCGGGACCGTAGAGGCCGCGGGTCATCCGCAAGTCCAGCACGGTCTCATAGCCCCGATCAGCAAGGGTGGAAAAGCGGTCCGCCTGCGCCTCGCGGCGATTGGCGTAACCCGCCGTGCTGAAGGGGGGACCGACACGCTCCAGATTATCGGGATAGGCGTTTTCGAGGGCCCGCGCCACTTCAGTTTCCAACACCGAGCCCGTGTCGTAGGAGCCCAGCACCTCCCGCAATTCCCGGCGGTAGCGGTCGTTCACGACGGCATCCACCCCGGCCCCCATGAGGGCTACCGAGCTATGGAGCACTTGGATGCTGCGCCGCACGGGAGACACGGCCACCACCATGTCCGCGGGGGCGACCCGGCCTGACCACGCCGCCTTGTCGGATTCGATAAAGGCTTCCGCGTTATCGGGCAACGTCGTGCAGCCCGCCAGCAGCACCACCACGGTGACGGCGCCGGCGCACAGAAAACATCGAGATAAGACACTGTTCACAGCTAATCCCTCCACTAAGTGAGCCATTCAAGTCCTTGAAGGCAGTAGTCTACATGAATTCTGGGCAGCGGGCCAAACACGTAGGGCCATGCCAATCGCCGGATTAAGAATTCGCAAGAACCATATTGCCGCCTTCCAGGCGGCTCATGAATGCCGGCGAGACGCCGGCGGTACGTCCTCACACATTGGCTGAGGATAACGTTGTTTTTCTGGCGCTAACAATAGGGGCAGCAGGATAGATTACGCCGACTTGCCCGGCGATTGGGGGGCCAGCAACAGCCAGCCGCGGGATGAGCTTCACATGGATAGCTGATTTTGATTGGGGGAGCGCTGTCCCGCAACGATGTAACAACGGATGGCGCCCGTGAAGCTCCTTACCGCCTCTGACCTAAGCTGTTCCCAATCCTTTGTGTTAAGTATTGTCTTTTGGGTTAAATAGGGCAACAAATAAGAAAGCCGCGCCCGAAAGAAGCGGGCGCGGCGGCAGTTACACTCAAAACAGGCGTATTCCCCTAGCGGGAATAGAAACCAATGACGGCCTGGGTGCTGGCCTCGAAGGGGATGGTCTCTTGGTTGGGCAAGGCGGTCATGCGCCCCTCGAAGGATTTTGACGCGCGCTCCAAGTACTCCGGCATCTTCCGCGGCAACTCCTCGGCGCCCTCGGACAGCATGGGGATCTTTCGGCTGCGTTCCCGCACGGCCACGCTCATGCCCGGCATGACGCGGAAGGAGGGGATATCCGTCTTCTTGCCATTGACGAGAATATGGCCGTGATTGACGACCTGGCGCGCGGCGTGAATGCTTGGGGCAAACCCGAGGCGGTATACAACGCAGTCCAACCGCGATTCAAGCAGCATCAAGAGGTTGGCGCCGGTCACGCCGCCCATTCTCTGAGCTTTTTCAAAGGTTCGCCGCATTTGCTTCTCTAGTAAGCCATAATGCGTGCGAATCTTCTGCTTTTCCCGGAGCTGCTCGCCGTAAACCGACAGCTTCCGCCGCTGGTTTTGCCCATGTTGGCCCGGGGCGTACGGACGTTTCGCGGACGGGCATCGCGGGCTGTTCCAGATGCAGCTTCCCAGACGCCGGCAAAGTTTATGTTTGGGTCCCAGATATCTTGCCATGAAACGTACTCGTTCCTTTTCTTGCCTGTTGGTGTTTAGGATGAAAAACGCGGGGCTCCCTCCACGTGCCGGGAGACGCGGAACATACTTCTGACCGGAGCAAACCATCCGGAAGGTATGGTATGCTAACAAACGAGCGGCGTTAAGTCAAGAAAAAGGCGTGCTAAATTTGAAGGGTTTCGAATGGGTATTCACAAGCGGCCGGTACTGGTTTCGTTTCTGGTGGTAGGCGCAATGATAGCGGCGGTCATGGCCCATCGGATGTGGGGGCCGCACCGCGGCTATGAAGTGAACCTTGTGGAGGCGGGCGCGGGCGTGGAAGTGGAAACCTTGCAGGTGGGCGCGGCCAAACGGAACATCACGCCGAACCTCGACGCCTACGATGTGTACGCCGATGTTAGCGAGACCGGACGCTATGAACCTCATCGCGGTGATACCTATGAAGACAGAACAGGCTCGGACCGCTTTGACCCGGTCTGGCATACTCCAATTATCACCATCTTTTTCAGTTGCGTTTGACGTGCCTCCTTGGGCAGTACTCTCCGCTTCTTCTTGATAAATGTTCTCACCGCCTTTTTCCTGTTCGGAAGAAGTATTTTTTTCCGATTGATAATCCTCTTGAAAAGTATCTTCGTTTAAATATGGTGAAGCTGACATAAGGTCCTTCTTCTGTTCTTCCTCTATAAAACTGCTCGGGGTATAGCTTTTGGAGTACTCTTCTTTTTTTGATTGTGCGGTATCTTTGTTTTGATTATCAAAACCTGTAGCAATTACGGTTATTTTTATTTCATCTTTTAATTGTTCATCAACCACCGCGCCGAATATCACCTTAGCTTCTTCGTCCGCCGAAGCCGTAATAACCTTGGCCGCTTCATTAACTTCGTTCATTCCCAAGCCGGGACCTCCGGTAATAGTGAACACCACCCCTCTGGCCCCCTCTACCGACATATCCAGTAAAGGAGAGCTGATAGCGGCTTTGGCGGCTTCTATGGATTTATTCTCTCCGCCGGCTCTGCCGATACCCATCAAGGCCGAACCGGCATTGGACATCACCGCTTTCACGTCAGCGAAATCGGCGTTAATAACACCCGGAATGGTTATAATCTCGGCTATTCCTTGTACGCCTTGTCTTAAAACTTCATCCGCCACCGCGAAAGCCTCCAAAAGAGAGGTCTTTTTATCTATCACTTGCAATAATTTATCGTTGGAAATGGTTATAATAGTATCCACTTTATCAGCCAATTCGGAAAAACCACGCTCGGCTATATTCTTTCTTTGTCCGCCTTCAAAA
>JAWOFY010000149.1:0-7483 GCA_046497285.1 Candidatus Hydrogenedentota bacterium | reverse complement strand
CCCTTGCAAGGGGAAATTTTCCGCTCTGTCCCCCTTTCAGACGGGCGCTCAAAGGGGACGTTTCGCGTCCCGCCGGCGTCTCGCCGGCACGCAAGCCGCCTGGAAGGCGTCGTTACACTTCCCCTTCCCAAAGGGAGAGCAAGGAGGAGTTGTTCCCTGAAGCAATGTCCTTACCCAACGATGGGGCCGCTCACAACGGTAGTTTCCTGTCTGCTTCAGAGCAAGCATTAGCCCCACCCCTAACGCCTAGCCAAGGCCGGCAAGCTGGCAGCGTTACAAAAGCCCTTCGGCGAACCTCTGGACCCCTGCCCGGCGCCGTTGATCGGCCATCCACCGGTCGTAACGCGCGTCGGCCTTTTGTTGGCGCAAGTGATTGATGATTTCGGAGCGCACCTCCTCGAAGGGGGCATAACCTTCGTCCTCGCGCTCCTCCACCTTGAGGATATGCACGCCGAAATCGGTCTCCAGCACATCGCTGACCTGCCCCTCGCCGAGTTCAAACGCGGCGGAATTCAACGGCTCAATAAGATCCCCGCGTTGCTGCCAGCCCACCAATCCGCCTTCATCGGCGCCGGGCGCTTCCGAGTACTCTCGGGCCAAGTCTTCGAAGGCTTCCCCTTGCTCGAGTTCGGCAAGAAGCGCCTCGGCCTGCTCGCGGGCCTCCGCCGTGTCGTCTTCTCCATCCGCGGGCAAGAAGATTTGGCGCACCCGGACGCGGTCCGGCCGCCGGAATTGCTCTCGATTGTCGTGGTAATATTGAACGGCCTCATCCTCACTGACCACCACGGCCTGCTCGAATTGTTCCCGTTGCAGCATGCTCATGTTTACCGCGAGCGCCTGGCGCCTAAGGCGTGCGCGGATATCGCTCAACGTTTCCCCGGCCTGTTCGATGTCCTCTCGGAAGGCTTCCTGGGAAGGATACCGTCCCCGCAACTTCTCCAGCCGGTCCTCAATGGCGTGGTCCGGCACTTCCATGCCCCGCTGCCGAGCCTCCTGCACCAGAATGAGGTTGTCCACAGCTTGGTCCAGGGCTTCTTCCAATAGCTCATCGCGTGTCTGTTCATATTCCTCGGCAGACAAATCTTCTTGCCGCAATTCAAATAACGCCGGCGCGATCTCCGCCCGCACCTCGCTCAGGAGAATGACCTCATCGCCAACCGTCGCGAGTATGGCATCCACAACTTCGCCTTGGTTTTGAGCTGCGGATAGCCCGGCGGAGACAAGGCCGAGCGTTAGAATAAGGACGTATCGGAGCATGCTAGTGGTCATAAGGATGCTTACCCCTACTTTTTTGGGTTATCAACATATATTCCGGCAAAGGTCTATCCCCGAAGAAGCTAGCTTAACGATTTCGTAACTTCCTCGCGAGCCCACGAATATCCCATCGGGGATCTTAGCACAGGGCGGCATAAGGCACAACGTGCGCGTTTGGCCGGCGTAGGCGGGTATGCAATAATGTGGGCCCATTAGGTTCGGCGCGTTTGAGAGCGCGCTTTCTTGTATGCCCCCATGCGGCGCGCCGAGAAGGGGGACGGTTCGCGTAGCAGCATTCGAGGCGCGCCAGCGTTGGCGGTTTTGTGAGGGGGGGAACCACACATTGAATTCCGAGGACGTCACGTAAGTGCCCTACAAGCCCAAACATCATCTTGCTCCCGACCATGGACATGGACACGGCGGAGCGGTTCCCCATGAGTCTGCCTCGCTGGTAGAGAGCCATCCGGAACTGTTCGAGCAGCTTCGCGGGGCTCAACGGGTATTTGACGCTATCGGAGATGCGTTTCTCGTGGTGGATCACGCGGGCCATGTGTTGTACTGCAACAACGCCGCGCGATCCCTGTTGGGAAAGGACATCGACTCCATTACGCCCGAGGAATGGCGCACCCGCTTCCACTACCGCCTTCCGGATGGGTCCCCTTCGGAAAATTTGGACGAACTGCCTCTAATGCGCGCGCTGCGGGGCGAGGCGGTGACGCGGCAAGAAATGCACCTCAGCGGGGAAGGCCTTCGTGAAGTCTGGGTGAGCGTGTCGGCGCGCCCCGTAAATAACGAGGCGGGGCAGTTCGAGTGGGCCTATATTATTTTGCGGGACATCAACCTCCGGAAGTGGTCGGAGGAGAAGATGCGCCTGCACAACCACGCCATGGACTCGGCAAGCGATGGCATTGTGATCGCGGACGCCCTGCAACACGAACAGCCCATCATATATGTGAACGAAGGGTTTGAACGGCTTATGGGGTATAGCCGGGAAGAGGCGCTGGACCAACCGCTGGATGTCTTGTTTCATTCGGCAGTAGAAGATGAGGATCCGGCGCGTGCGCGCGAAGAACTGAACAAGGGCATGCCCGCCACCCTTGAACTTCAACGGCACACAGGCGAGGACGGCCCCTGCTGGACGCGGCTCAGCGTTACGCCGATTCATGACCAGACCGACTCGATCACGCATTTTATCGCCATCTTATCCGATATCACCGATCTCATTGAAACCGAGCGCCGGCTTCAGGAAACCAAGGAAGAACTCGAATCGGCCAACGCAAAGATCACGCGGGCCAACCAACGCATGAAGCAGGATCTCGAAGCGGCGGCCAAGGTTCAGCGCAATCTGCTCCCCTCCGCCCTGCCCGAGATCGAGTGCCTGCGGTTCGCTTGGAGCCTGGAGGCCAGCGAGGAACTCTCCGGGGATATTCTCAATGTCATCCATCTCGATGACGAGAATGTGGGGATGTACATCCTCGACGTTACCGGCCACGGGGTGGCCTCATCGATGCTCAGCGTGACGGTGAGCCACTTGCTAACGCCCATTCGAAGCGCTACCTCCTTGGTGTTCGAACGGGCGGGAGGGCCAGGCCACGTGTACCGGGTAGCCTCGCCGGGAAAAGTCGCCACGCGCTTGTCCCGCCGGTTTCGGTGGGATCTCGAAACGGGGCAGTTTTTTACTTTTCTGTACGGTATACTTAATTGCCGCGAAAACACGTTTCGTTATGCCTGCGCTGGGCATCCGCCGCCCATTCTGGTGGCGGGCGGGGAGGCGAGCTCCCTTGAAGGCACGGGGGATCTGCCCATCGGTCTTGGATCGCCCCGCGCGACTTTCGCGGAGGCGCAGATAAACCTCGAACCCGGTACGCGGCTTTACTTGTACTCTGACGGCATAGAGGAAGCCATGAACACGCAGGGTGAACTTTTCGGTCTGGAGCGAATAGTTCATCACTTGACGGAACACGCCGGTTCGTCGCTCAGGGAAAGCGTGAACAGCTTGGTTGAGCGCACACGCCAGTGGCGGGAGGGCGCCCGGCAAGAAGACGACACATCCTTGGTGGCCGTGGAAGTGCGTGAGTAGCAGGTACCCGAACGGGGCCAACATTGTGGACAACGCGGCCTTGCGCCAGTGGCCGGGGGTATCGCCCGAGGGCTCAACCCTTGGCTTCCGCCTGCCATGCTTACGGGATGGATTTGTTGCGAAACGATTTCAGTCGAAGTCAAACGCAATTGGGCCATCCACAAAATACGGGGCTGACGACGCGCTGAGCGCCGCCGCGCCTCACAAGCCCCGCCGCGAACCGGAGTGCGAGCGAGATGACAAAACGGACGCGCGATACTTCAATTGGCGCCGTGTTCAGCGCCTTGGCCCTTGTAGGTCAGGTCGGGCTGACCATGAGTGCATCCATCGGGTTAGGGGTGGTGGCGGGCCTGTACTTGGACCGGTGGCTTAAAGCAAGCGGGATTGTCCTGGTCCTCATGATTGGGTTGGGAATAGCCGGGGGCGGATACGGCGTGTACAAGTTAATGATGAAGGGAGCCGGCCGATAGAGGGGCGCAGCGGGCTGGGCTTCGGGAAAGGGTTTGAGATGAATGTATGCCCTGTATAGGATGGCGGGAGTTCGTGAAGTGAAGAAGCGTTCAGTTTTAGCGGCTTATCTGCCCCCATCAGCGGCGGTGAAGGCGTGTCCTGGGCGCTCCCTAATGGAGAGTAGGAACGCACAGATGGGGACTAAAGGTCTCAATGGATAATGGCGACAAACAATTCCGGTTGCTTACGGTTCAGCTGACCACCCTGGCCACCGTGGTATTCGCGGCGCTGGCCCTCGTGTTCGACCGCGCCTTGGCGCACGGCGTGCTGTTGGGAGGGATCGCGGGAGCGTTGAGCTTTTGGCTGATGGCGCGGGGGATCAGCAAAGTTGCATCGGAAACTCCCAGTAAGTTACAATCCGCTACCTTTCGTTGGATGTTGGTCCGCATCACGCTATATGGGGTAGTTTTGTATCGCGCTTACACGCTTGACGCGAATACGGGGTACGGGCTCATCGGGGCGGCGGGGGGCCTGTTTCTGGTCAAGCTCGCGATGATTCTGATTGGGGCCGCCGGTCTAGATCTCACGAAGCAAGCAAAGTGATTCCATGGACGATATAGGCGAACGCTACATCTTATATTACCTTCCCGGGACCAATATCGAGATCCCGATGGGAGGCCTCAATCCATACACCATTCTCAACACCGTACTGGTAATGGTGGTGTTGTGGGGGTTGATGTATGCCGCGACCCGCCGCCTTTCCTCTGTTCCAAACCGCGGCCAGGCGGCGCTTGAGTGGATGGTGGGCGCGTTTGACAATCTGGTGGCGTCTTCGCTCGAAATGGAAACAGAAAAGAACCGCCGCTTCTTCCCCCTCATCACCTGCATGTTTCTCTTCCTCGTCCTGGCCAATTTCCTGGGGTTCTTACCAGGGCCCTGGTTCGAGGAACCGACGGCGGATCTCAGCACCACACTCGGGTTAGGCATCCTGGGGGTCGGGATAGCTATTGTTTGTGGCATTGCCGCCAAAGGGATTTTGGGGTATCTCGAAGAGCTGCTGGGGCCCTTGTGGCAACAGCCCGGAATCGCGGGCAAAGCCTCCGCGCTTTTCTTTTTCCCTTTGAATGTTGTGAGCGAGATTTCTAAAGTTCTATCGATTTCCTTCCGTTTGTTTGGGAATATCGTGGGCAGCGCGGTGCTCATGGTGGTAATCTCCCACCTTGTGTTCTACATGGTGTTGCCCATTGGCTTGTTGGTTTTCTTCGTGTTTTTTGTGGGCGCCATCCAGGCGTTTGTGTTCGCGATGTTAACCCTTACCTACATATCCGTGGCCATAAAGTAAGGCGTGGCTCGGCTTTTCTATGGACAGTTGACGGGAACTGGCAGTGGAACCTCAAACACTTGAAGCGATCGGCCGGATTTTCGGCGCAGGCATAGCTGTTGGCTTGGGCGGCATTGGCGCCGGCATTGGCATGGGCATGGTGGCCGCCAGCGGCGACGAAGGCCTCATGCGGCAACCCTCGCAACACAACTCGATGGTTCGCACCATGCTCATTGGCCAAGCCGTCGGCGGAGGGACCGTTAGTGTCTTTCCGTTGGTTATCGCCATCCTTATTCTGTTTATGCCCGCGGCGGATCCCGAGCAAGTGGGCGGCAATTTCGTCGCCACAATGATTGCCGCGGGCCTCGCCATCGGGCTAGGCAGTTTTGGCAGCGGTTTAGGGTGTGGCTGGCCCGGGGCCACCGCTTGCGATGGGGTCGCTCGCAATCCCCGTAAGATCACGCCCATCACGTTGCGCATGGTCATTGGCCAGGCAGTGGCGCAATCCCCGACCATTTTTTCCATGGTCGTCGCTTTGCTGCTCCTGTTTACCCAACAAGCGGGGACCGACGTGATTCACATCGGCATTGTGTTGGGGGCGGGCCTCGCCGTTGGAGCTGGCGCGCTTGGACCCGGCATCGGCAGCGGAATCGCGGCGGGCGGCGGCATAACGGGGATCGGGAAATGGCCTCAGAATCAGGATGCCACGTTCCGCAACATGCTCGTAGCGCAGGCGGTGTGTCAAACGCCGGCCATCTTTGGATTGCTTGTGGCCTTTGTTTTGTTCACGCGCCAGGCCATGGAGCCAGGTTGGACCAGCCTCGCTCAGCTCCTGGCCGCGGGCATCGCGGCAGGCTTTGGAGGTATTGGCGCAGGCATCGGTAGCGGCTTCGCAGGCGAGACGGCGTGTGAGGCCATTGCAGCCCGCGTTCGCAGTGAGAACACCATTCTCCGCACCATGCTCACGGGGCAGGCGGTCTCGCAGACCACCGCCGTGTACGCCCTGGTTGTCGCGCTTGTTGTTTTGTATATCGTATAAGCCCCCCGAAGTCAGGTTTGGGGGCGCGCACCCACATTACATTTAGGGAGTTGATCCAATGGATGTAGGAACCATTTCGGCGGTGTTGCAGACTGTCATGAGTCAGGCGCCCGAGGAAGCAGCAGGGGCCATAACAGGCAGCGAACTGCTTCAAGCGGCCTCTTTTATCGGCGCGGGGATCGCGATGGGCTTCGGCGCCATTGGCCCAGGCATCGGTCAGGGTTTTGCCGCCGGTAAGGCCTGCGAGGCCATCGGCCGCAGTCCAGACAATTCAAACTTGCTGACCCGCACCATGCTTTTGGGACAGGCGGTCTCCGAGACGACGGGCATCTACGCCTTCGTTATCTCGCTGCTCCTGTTGCTCTACTTAGCCTAATGCAAGACGCGTTTTGACGATCCGGATGGAATGACCAGACCATGAAGGACGCTGGGAACATGCCCTTACGCTCACGCCGCCATTCCGGGAAAACGCAAACTCGATACCCCGCGCCCCGCTTGTTCTTACGCGGCAACCGCTCGGAGGGATGCGCCTCAGTATGATTGTCGTTAACTTTACCCTGCTGGTTCAGGTCGGGCTTTTCCTTCTGTTCATGGTGGTCTCGCACCGCTACTTCCTAAGGCCGGTGCTGAACATCATGGATCAACGGGAACACACCATCGAGGACGAGCAAACCCAGGCCGAGAAGCTTCAAGAGGAAGCCGAACGGTGCGAGGAGTACTATGCCCGCGAGCTGGCTTCCGCACGCCGGGTGGCCGCCAACCGCATCGAGGAAGCCCGCCTCAAGGCGCTTGATGAGCGGTTTGATGTCCTTCAACGGGCGAAACGGGAAAGCACCGCCCGCCTCGAGGAGACGCGTGAAAAGCAACGCCAACGGCTGGCCCAGGAACGGCAGCGGTATCAAGACATCGCGCCGCAGATTGCCCAGATTATTGATGCGCGTCTGCGCGGGGGAGGGCCGCTGAATTGAGTCCGGTGAAGCGGTTTTTCCTCAAGCTACTGGCCGTTTATCTCGTAGTGGCCGTTCTCGTTCTGGTGGTTGTCGGTCCTCCGCAGTTGAGCGGGGATTATCTTGAGGAATACCAGGCCGACCACGACCGGTATCTCGAGATCATCCACAGCCCCGAATACAAGAAGCACGTCCAGAATCCCGAACTGCATCCCGCCGAGGGCGCGCTGGCCGAGGACTTGGCGTTTGTGGAAGAATACGAGGCCCGGCCCGAGTTCCAGGCGGCCGCGTGGCGGCGCGACATTTCGGTCTTCCTGTTTGAATGCCTGAATGCGGGGGCGTTGCTCGCCATCGCCATCCGCTTTGGCCGTAAGCCGCTTCTTGAATTCCTT
>JAWOFY010000132.1:0-3251 GCA_046497285.1 Candidatus Hydrogenedentota bacterium | reverse complement strand
CTTTGAAGGGGGAGCAAGGGGGATGTTGTTCTCTGGAATAGCCGTCGGCTATCGGCGAAACCGTCTTGCGTGAATCCAAGGCTCTAGCTTGTGATATGATGGCCCGCGGCAGGTATCCGGAGTGGAAACGCCAGCGCGGCTCCGCCACGGAACTTCTGCCTTTCTTCCTATTCGCTTTCGCACCGGCGGCGCTTCTTTTGTGCTGGGCCGGAAAACGCACAATAGTTCCGACTCCCTACTCCCTGTGAACACAGCAACCCAATAGAGATTCATGACCAACCACACCGATAAACCTGTCATTGTGCAATCCGACCGTTCGATTCTCCTTGAGACGGACGGTCCGTTGTTTGAAGACGCCCGGGACGCCATCGCGGCCTTTGCCGAACTGCTGAAGTCGCCCGAGCACATCCACACATACCGGATCACAGCGCTTTCCCTATGGAACGCGGCGGCGGCGGGGATGACGGCCGAGGGCATCCTGGAAAGCCTGCGTGCGTACAGCAAGTACGATATCCCGCAGAACATCGTCGCGGAGATCCAGGAAACCGTCTCCCGGTACGGCCAGCTCAAGCTGTACAAGGACACCGATGACACGCTGGTCATCGTGTCCGAAGACCCGGTTCTCATCGCCCAGATCGTCCATCACAAGGACATCAAGGGCTACGTCCAACATCACGAGACGGACCGCGTTTACATTGCGCCGGGCGACCGCGGCAACGTCAAGAACGCCCTTATCAAGATTGGATTTCCCGTCGAGGACTTGGCGGGGTATGTCGAGGGCGCGCCCCTTGAGTTGCACATGCGCTCCGAGACGCGCGCGGGCGCTCCCTTGGAGTTGCGCGCGTACCAGAAAGAGGCCGTCGAGGCGTTCCATATGCGCGGCTCGAACTACGGCGGCAGCGGCGTCATCGTGCTGCCGTGCGGTGCGGGCAAGACCCTAGTGGGGATTGCCGCCATTGAGCGGCTTCAGACCCAGACCCTCGTGCTCACCACGAACACCGTGGCGCTCCGCCAATGGAAGGAAGAGCTGCTCGACAAAACGGACATCAAGGAGGAGGACGTCGGCGAATACAGCGGCGACGTGAAAGTGATTGGTCCCGTGACCATCGCCACCTACCAAGTCCTCACCTATCGAAAGGCCAAGGACAGCCCCTTCGAACACTTCGATCTCTTTGACAAGGCAAACTGGGGGCTGATCGTGTACGACGAGGTCCATCTGCTGCCCGCCCCCGTGTTCCGCGCCACGGCGCAACTCCAGGCGCGGCGGCGGATCGGGCTGACGGCGACCCTGGTGCGCGAGGACGCCCGCGAGGACGATGTGTTCAGTCTCATCGGCCCGAAGAAGTACGACGTGCCATGGAAAGTGCTCGAGAAGCAGGGCTGGATCGCCGAGGCGGAATGCATCGAGGTGCGCGTGCCTTTACCCAACGAGGATCGCTACGAGTATGCCATCGCCAACAGCCGCGCCAAGTTTCGCATCGCCTCCACCAACCCGTCGAAAGAGCGTATCTGTGAGAGCATCATGGAACAGCACAAGGACGACCACATCCTCATCATTGGGCAATACCTCGACCAGCTCAAGGAGTTGGCGAAACGCTTCGACGCGCCCTTGATTACCGGCAAGAAATCAAACAAGGAACGCGAAAAGCTTTACACATCCTTCCGGGAGGGCGAGATTCGCTTGTTGGTGGTGTCCAAAGTGGCCAATTTCGCCATTGATTTGCCCGACGCCAACGTGGCCATCCAGGTCTCGGGCACGTTCGGGTCGCGCCAGGAAGAAGCCCAACGTTTGGGACGCATCCTCCGGCCGAAGGGCAACGGGAGCACGGCCCACTTCTATTCGCTCGTGTCGCGGGAGACCTGCGACCAGGACTACGGCATCAAGCGCCAGCTCTTTCTCACCGAGCAAGGCTACCGCTACAGAATTCTGAACGCGGAGGAACTCTAGTCATGGCCCGCGTGCGCCTCTACGGCGGCCTGAACGCCCAAGTGCGAGGGCGGGCCATTGACGAGGCTTTTCTGGCCGAAGCCCCCAGCGCCGTGTTGCTCATGCCCACGCGCGGCGCCGCCCGGGCGCGGATGGAGGCGTTCCTGCGCGAAGGCAAAGTCCCCGGTTTCTGGGGACGCCCAGTGCTGACCTTCGAGGATTTCGTCACCGAACTTCTGGAGGCCCAGCGGCCCGGCTTTCGGCGCCTTGAACCCGTCGAGAAGCGCTTGCTGCTCGAAGAGCTGCTGGCGGCCACCAGTGAGCGAGAGGAGCACCCCGCGCCCCTCGACCCTTCCAATCGCGGGCTGGTTTCCCATATGGAACGCCTTGCCGCGCAGCTCAAGGAAGCGGCGGTAGAGCCCGAAGACTTCCGGCGTCGCCTGGCCCAACGTCGTCACGCCAGCCCCCTGGACTCAGCCCTCGCCGATGTCTACGCGGCGTATCAAGAGGCCCTTATCACGGGCGAACTCTACGATCAGCAAGGGCTCTACTGGGAAGCTCACGCCATGTGCAAACGGGGCCGCCCCGCGGGGCTAACCACAGTGCGCCACGTGTTGCTGGACGGATTTGACGATTTCACGCCGAGCGAGTTCCGGTTGCTGGAATCTCTCGCGCCTCATCTCGAAACCCTGGTCTTCGCCTGTGCGGTTTCCTTGAGTCAGCAGCAGGATCCAGAAAACGGCGAACTCACCGAGCGGACCCTCGCGCGCCTCCGCCAAGCGTTTGACCCGAAAATCGAGGATCTCGGAGACGGCGTCCCAACGACACAGGGCGCGTTCGCCGCGCGGCATGTGTTTGACCAATCCCCCGAGGCGCCATACGCCGAAGCCCAGAGACTGGAAGCGAATCTTACCGTGCGGGCCTATCCCGATCCAGCCAGCGAATTCGAGGCAGTGGGCCGTTCCGTGAAGCAGCTCATCGTCGATCAAGGCGTGGCGCCGCAAGACATCGCGATCCTCGCCCCCCGGTTGCGGGGCGCGGCTTCCGTCATGGAGAGCCAGCTCAGCGAATACGGCATCCCGTACCGCATGATGCACCGGCCGCCGGTGAGCGAGAGCAGCCTTGGCGCGTTCCTCATGACCTTGTTGGCGTGCGCGCAGCGATGGCGGCGGGAAGAGGTCCTTGACGTGCTCATGGCGCCTTGGTTTCAAAGCGGCGAGGAGGCGAGGGAACTGCTGGAACCGGCGCCGGTTTTGGCGTTGACGCGATCTGTGAGACCGGCAACTGCCTGCCGGACGCGGTGCAGCTTTTGACCTCGTGCACC
>JAWOFY010000045.1:0-3847 GCA_046497285.1 Candidatus Hydrogenedentota bacterium | reverse complement strand
TTCTTCTAGCTCACGCTCGGACGTAATGGAAATGTAGGCAAATTCCGCTATCTTATGTTCTCGGAGTTTGCTTCGAATGGCTTCCTGTAGGTCGAGCACGTCTTGACCGGTCACGCTATCGTCTCCCACGTCCACGGAATCCTCCAGCACCACCGTGACCCGGATTGCGTCTTCCCCTTCCCAATCGACGTATTCCTCTGCCTCGATGCGCCGCACGGGCATGCTTGCGGGCAAGCTAAGCGTCTTGGGATCCAGAAGTTCCTGGATTTCCTCAATGGATGGTTCACCCGCCATCATATCTGGACTCCTTTTCGTTGGGCGTGGTTGTGTTGCAAAGTCCTCTTATAAGTTTATCATGCCCCTACCGCGACGCGGAGCCCGCGTGTTCGGTCTTTCCTTTCCGCGCCGGGGCTTCATCGCCGTTGTTGGGAACGTCCGTGTCCATGTTGAGGGAGCCTTGAATGGGCACGGGTTCGGGGCCGTAGACTTCGCGTTCCTGCGGCATGGGTTCGTCCTCGGGTTCGATGGGCGGGGCCTCGCACCGGTCGCTGTCGCAATAGGCGTCTTCGAGTTCATCCGTGTTCATGCCCGAGAGGTCGAGTTCGCCCAGGCGGGAGATGGCGTGGTGGTACATTTCCTCGGTGATTTCTTGGTACGGCGCTTGGGCGTACTGATGTTCCGTAAGGGGCAGAAAGCTGATGGACTTCAGCCGCATCTCGTAGAGTTCGAGGACGCGGGGCAGGTCGCGGGCTTCCTCGGGCAGGAAGGTGACGGTGGCGCTGACTTGGTTGTCGGCCCAGTAGTATTGCATTTGGGCGACGTTCTCGACCTGCTCCCAGATGCTGACTTCGGTCTTGCCGCGGTCGAAGTAGCGCTGTTTGACGGGGAAGTAGACCACCAGGGTGTTGTCGCCGTAGACGGATTCCTCCATGCGGAACCCCGCTTGGCGGATGGGGTCGACCAGGGGGCTGGTCTTGTCGAGGCGGATGGTGCGGTAGTAGTACTTGCTGTGCGGGTAATGGATGCCGGGGGTGACGCCGGGCAACAGGGAGACGGTGCCGCTGGGTTTGACGCTGGTCTTCTTGATGCTGGCGGGCACGCAGAGCCATTGGCTGTAGATCTTGTCGAGGTTGGTGACGTAGGCGTAGCCTTCGTCGCACCAGTTGAAGTGGGCCCGGCGGCCGTGCTTCTCGAAGGATTCGACAATGCCGGACTGCGACAGGCCGATGCGCCGGTTGCGCAGCATGATGGCGTTGGTGCGTTCGTTGTGCGTGGGCACGAGGGTGACGGTCTTGGCGTAGAGGTAGGCGTATTTCAGGGTGCGCTTGTACTCTTCGAAGCTGTCGTGGAGCGAGGGAAAGGTCTCCACGAGATTGCAAATCTCATAGGACTCCAGGCTCTGCTCGCCGCACGGGTTGGTGCCCGCCACCTTGCTATCCATCCAGCTCTCGCCGTCTTTCAAGCGGCCGAAGGCTTGGGCGTTGCGCAGCCAGAAGTAACCGGGCTCGCCGTTGATGGCGGTCTGCTGTCCCACGACGTCATAGTTCATGCCAAGGTCGGCGGCGATGCTGTTGTTCGACGCCCAGCGCCAGGCCATGAGCTTGTCGCCATGGGTTTCGGGATCCTTCAGCTTGAGGTATTCCTCGTCGCCGGGATCGCCCAGCGCGAGTTCGGCGGTGCGGCGCACGCCGCCGGAGACCACGCACTTGCCGATGACGTTCATGAGGTCGGTGATGTCGGTCGAGGTGATGCGCTCGCCCACGCGGGGCGCGAGGACGTGGTCGATGTTCTTGACGCAGTCCATGAGGGGTTCAGGGCCGGGCGCGATGCCGCCAAACGTGCGGATGGGCGCGCCGACGGGGCGGATGCGCGAATAATCGATGTGCGCGGGCCGTTTGCCCACGCCGGCGTAGGCGTCAAGCAGCGTGCGGACCAAGTCGACCCAGCCTTCCTTCGAGTCCTCGACCACGTGGGTGTAGCCCGCCCGCTTGGGTTCGTGGACCAGCACCTTGCCGCTGCCCTTGGTATCGAAGGCCACGCCGACGCCGAGCATGGAGAGGTCCATGAGGAAGCAGAAGGGTTCGGCGAAATTGGTCTCGATTTCCTCGGTGGATACGAAGGCGCAGTTGTTCAGCGCGGCCGAGCCCCGTTGCCAGACGTAGTCCGTCCCCATCATCCACAGGCCGCGGCCCGGCGGCAGGAACTTGAAGTCCCACATTAGGCGGAACATCTCTTGGGCCGAGCGCTGCGCCTTTTGCGCGTTCCACGGCAGCTTGAGATTGCGGCAGTGGTTGAGCTGGATGGTGTAGCAGCCCTCGACCACGCGCTTGATGCTTTCCCAATACTCTTCCGTGCGCCCTCCTTGCTCCGGCAAGGCGCGGGCGTAGGTCCGCTTAAACGTGATATAGCCTAGCGGCCCCCAGTTGGGGTGCTGGCCCCGGAATTTGTCCAGAAACCGCTCCGAAAGCTTAAATCGTTCCTTCACATCGAACAACATCATTCCACTCCCCGCGTCAATTCGCGCGTTTATGTCCAAAGGAACCGCTCTTTCAGACGCTGCCAGCGGTTCCTGCTCCTTAACTCACATTTCCCGAAAAACCGCCTCACACTTTCCGGTTCTTCGTGCGAACCCAAGGGAACCCGTCCACTTCCTCCGCCTCATAATCACCAAACGCATTGGGATAGCGGTCTTTCACCAACTCGTAAACTTTGTTGAACACGAGCCGAATCTCCTCCTCCGCCTCGGGCGCCGTCCGCATTTCGATGACGTGGCGCAAGGCCCGCAAGTTGGCCGACCAGCCCAGCGTGGTGGCCAAACCCATGGGGGCCACGCGGCGAAAGGCGGAGGTAAGCTTCTTCTTCACGGAGAACTTCTTCGCGTCCGCCACGTCATAGACCTCCGCCAATTGCCGCTGCGCCTCTTCCAGTTGTTCGAGGGTCTTCGTGAAGATGGCCATACCCTCGTCATTCTCTTGGATGTGCAGCGGCGCGTAGGCGGACAACGCATCCAACCGCACGAACCG
The DNA here is from genome assembly GCA_046497285.1 of Candidatus Hydrogenedentota bacterium. GTDB lineage: Bacteria > Hydrogenedentota > Hydrogenedentia > Hydrogenedentales > SLHB01 > SKRY01. The sequence continues at coordinate 824 of JAWOFY010000045.1, read as the reverse complement.
GAGCGATTCCTGGGACACGGCCGTGCCCGCTCGGTGCCGGACCAGCTCATGGGTAAAGACGCGGCTCACATCGGCGAACACGAAGTTGACCACCGCATGTTCCAGCACGCTGCCATGGCCGACCTCAAGGATGTGGCCCAGGTAAGGGGCGTTGCCCTCGCGGACACGGGTCACGTTGGGGTTCAACCCCGGCTTGAAGGAACGGTAACACAGGCGGCCGTACACCTCCGTCAAGCGTTCCGCGCCGCTTGAGGCATCCGTCTCCCAATCGGAGGCGCCCACATGCTGGAGATAGGCCTGAAGACCCTCCTCCACGACCTGGGTTTCCCCCACTAAAAAAACGTTTGGCTCCACGAATTCCATGCGTGACCCTCGTCCGTTGAAGTTTCGGCTCCGCGGAAGGCTTTTTGCCCCGGGAGACCGCGCACCACATACCCAAGAAGTAAAGAAAAGAAATCCAGCCTACGTCATCAGCCGGCCCCATGTCTACCCGCGGCTCTGGTCCGGCATGTGAAAGCTGACTCAACACGGCCAGTAGCTGTCAAAAAACCGCCCCATACCCTACATGTAGCGTAGAAGCCCTGATGACTACGCTGTATTTTGGGCTATGGGGTCTAGATCTGTCAAGCTCAACAATGCGGATGTTTGGCGTATTTCCAGGAAATGTCCCTTGGCCGGTGAGATGGTCCGAGTGGTGCGTGAAAAGTCATGATGGACTGGTGGTGGTCCTCGGAACGCGGCGGGCCGCAGAGGGCATCTCGTCCCACGTCCGGCCGTTTAGCACCCGGCCCTGCCTTTTCTTGTTCCAGCCGCCCCATTGTTTG
>JAWOFY010000265.1:0-3537 GCA_046497285.1 Candidatus Hydrogenedentota bacterium | reverse complement strand
TGGACGAGTTCGCGATGGAGCGGGCCGAAGGGCTCGACAAAGCCATCGCCAGCGGCCAACCCGCGCCTCCGCTGGCGGGCGCGCCCGTTGCGGTCAAGGATGTCCTTTGCACCAAGGAAGGCCGGACCACGTGCTGCTCGAAGATGCTGGCCAATTACCGGAGCCCGTTCGACGCCACCGTCGTTACGCGGTTGCTGGAGGCCGGGGCCATCCCCATGGGGAAGGCCAACATGGACGAGTTCGCGATGGGGTCCTCCACCGAGAACTCCGCGGTTCAGTTGACCTACAACCCCTGGAATCTGAACCACGTCCCCGGCGGCTCCAGCGGCGGTTCGGCGGCGGCCGTGGCGGCGGATGAATGCGCCTTTTCCTTGGGCAGCGACACCGGCGGTTCCGTTCGCGCGCCAGCGGCCTGTTGTGGATGCGTTGGGCTAAAGCCCACCTATGGACGCGTCTCGCGCTACGGGCTGGTGGCTTTTGCTTCCTCGCTGGACCAGGTTGGCCCCCTAACGAAAGACGTCGAGGACTCCGCCTTGGTGATGAACGTCATCGCCGGCGCCGATCCCAAGGATTCGACTTCGGCCCAAACACCTGTGCCCGACTTCACAGCGGCCCTGCGAGACGACGTCAGCGATATCACCGTCGGTCTGCCAAAGGAATACTTCGAAGTCGCTTTGAACGAAACCGTCCAAGCCAAGGTGAACGAGGCCGTCAAGGTCTTGGAGAGCCAAGGGGCCAAGGTGGTGGAGATCTCCCTGCCTCACGCGCACTATGCCGTGGCCACGTACTACGTCATCTGCACCGCGGAGGCGAGCGCGAATCTCGCCCGGTTCGACGGCGTCCGTTACGGATTCCGCGCCGAGGGAGTACAAGATCTCCGCGAACTGTACACGCACTCCAAGACGCAAGGGTTCGGCCCCGAGGTGCGGCGGCGCATCATGCTAGGCACGTATGTGCTTTCCAGCGGATACTATGACGCCTATTACCTGAAAGCCCAGAAAGCCCGCGCGCTGGTGCGGGACGATTTCGAAAAGGCTTTCCAGCAGTGCGACGTCATCTTGGCGCCGACCATGCCGATGCCTGCGTTCGCCGTGGGCGATATGATGAAGGATCCCCTTGAGATGTATCTCACCGACGTCTACACCATCTCAAGTAATTTGGCGGGTATTCCGTCCGTCTCTACCCCAGCGGGCCTCACGGACAATAACCTGCCGCTAGCGCTGCAACTCATGGGCAAGCATTTCGACGAAGAGACGGTGCTGCGCACCGCCTACGTCTACGAGCAACACGCGGGGCTGGAGATGGGCCGGCCCCCAATCGCGTAAGGAATCCGCATGGAATACGAAGCTGTAATCGGAATGGAAGTGCATGTTGAGCTGAACACGAAGTCCAAGGTGTTCTGCGGATGCAGCACGAATTTCCACGCCCCGCCTAATACCAACGTGTGTCCGGTGTGCCTCGGCATGCCTGGTGTCCTGCCCGTGCTGAACCAGGCCGCCGTGGAGACCTCCGTCGCCGTGGGGTTGGCGTTGAATTGCCTTATCAGCCGCTGGTCAAAGATGGACCGGAAGAACTACTTCTATCCCGACTTGGCGAAGAATTACCAAATCAGCCAATACGACCTGCCCTTGTGCCATGGCGGTTTCGTGGAGATCGAGACGGAGGACGGTCCCAAGCGCATCGGGGTGACGCGGGCGCATCTTGAGGAGGACACGGCGCGTAACGTCCATACCATCGGATCCTCGGAGAGCGGGGTTGACTTCAACCGGTCGGGCGTGCCGCTGCTCGAAATTGTAACGGAGCCGGACATTGGAAGCGGCCGGGAAGCCTACGAGTATCTCACCGGGCTAAAGCAGACGCTTCAGTATCTTGGGGCGAGCGATTGCAACATGGAAGAGGGTTCGCTCCGCGCCGAGGCGAACATCAGTGTGCGTCCCAAAGGCAGCAAGGAATTCGGTACGAAGACCGAGGTAAAGAACGTGGCGTCGTTCTCAGGGACGCAAAAAGCCATCGCGTACGAGATTGAGCGGCAAATTGCGACCCTTGAAGAGGGCGGCGTTATCGTGCAGGAAACGCGGGGCTGGGATGACCGGAAGAATGCGACCGTGGCTCAGCGCACCAAGGAATCCGCCCACGACTACCGCTATTTTCCCGAGCCCGACCTGCCGCCCATGCAAGTGGATGAAGCGTGGGAGCAGCGCATCCGGGAAAGTCTGCCCGAGCTGCCCCGGGAGCGCAAACTGCGCTTCGAAGAGGAGTACGGCCTTACGCCCTACGACGCCGGCGTCCTCACGGCGGCCCGTCCCATGGCCGATTACTATGAAGCGGCCGTCGCCGCGGGCGCCGAGGCCAAACCGGCGGCCAATTGGGTCATGGGCGATTTGCAGGCCTTGCTTACCGAATCCCGCACGGAGATCCAGGATTGCCCCGTGACGCCGGCGCATTTGGCGGGCATGCTTCAACTTATCGCGGACGGCTCCATTAGTGGTAAAATTGGGAAGGAGTTGTTGGAGGAAATGTTCGCCACCGGCAAATCCGCGAAGCAATTGGTGGAAGAGAAGGGTCTGGAACAAATCAGCGATACGGCCGAATTGGAGAGCATCGCGCTGAAAGTGATCGAAGAAAACCCAGGTCCCGTGGCCGACTACAAGAACGGCAAGGATAGAGCCTTGAAGTTCTTGATGGGCCAAATCATGAAGGCCACCAAGGGCAGGGGCAACCCCAAATTGGTGAACGAAATTCTCGTGCGCGAGTTGAACAAACACTGAAGCCGCGCCCGGGCCAAGGCTCCGGAATGCGTATGCCGGAGCTTCCAGCGGCTGCGCCGCTGATCAGCCTCTCCATCGGGCGGGTTTCGACAGGATGGGAGCACAATTTTGGCCAGACTTGTCAAAGCCGTAAAGAGTACGGACAACGAACTCGATGTTTTGCTGGACGCCCGCCGCATCGCCGCCTTGGCGGCCGAGCGCCACGCGTTCGATATTTGCGCGTACGACATGCGCGGGCTGACCGTTATCGCCGACAGCTTCATCCTCCTCTCGGCGTCGAGCGAACCGCAGATGAAGGCGGTGTATAACGCCATCCGAACCGGAATGACAGAAGCCGGCGTGAAACACATCGCCGTGGAAGGGACGCCGAAAGGCGGGTGGCTTGTGTTGGATTACGGCTCCATTATCGTGCATCTGTTCCGCGAGGAGCCCCGTGCTTTTTACGATCTTGACAGTCTGTGGGGCGACGCCCCCCTATTGGATTTGGAGCTGGAGAACTAGCCAGACGCCGCGGGAGGGAAACCCGCCCAGCGGGAGAGCGCCTCATGCCTCTACCCCAACCCGTAGTGCGTGCCGTTGAAGCTGAGAAGCTTTCCTTCGCTTGGGGAGTTGGGCGCGGACGATCTGGGCCCCGAAACGAGGGCTTTGTATTTTGGAGACTGCCTTAATGACCGATGAAACGCATGCCCCCGCCATTAGCCGCCTCTACCGTTTTAAAGTGGACCGGGTGCTTGGCCGGGGCGGATCGGGCGTAGTGTACCGTGGCGTC
>JAWOFY010000373.1:0-10627 GCA_046497285.1 Candidatus Hydrogenedentota bacterium | reverse complement strand
GACCAATCGCGCCGCGAACGTGTTGAATCTCCCTGTGGGGCGGCTTTCTGAAGGAGGTCCCGCGGACATCACCGTCTTCGATCCCGCCGCGGAATGGACCGTGGATCCCGCAGTGTTCGCCTCGTTGGGACGCAACACCCCATTCACTGGCCGAACCTTGCGGGGTCAAGTCAAGGCCACGATATGCGATGGGCGCGTTGCGTACCAAGCCTAAACGCGCCTTGGCTTCGGACCGCACCGAAGACCCTGAAGTGTTCCGCGGCATAGCGCGCGCAACAACCAAGACAACCACTTCCCGCTAATTCGGAGGATCTTAATGAGCAATAAACAGGCAATGCTAGCACTGGAAGACGGCACGGTCCTGCAAGGCCGGTCCGTCGGAGCCGAAGGGGAGACCTTTGGCGAGTTGGTCTTCAACACCAGCATGACCGGCTATCAAGAGATCCTGACCGATCCTTCCTACGCCGGCCAGATCATCACGATGACGTATCCCCTTATCGGGAACTACGGCGTGAATTCGCAAGACGTGGAATCGCGCAAGCCCTTCGCGCAGGGTTTCGTTATGGGCGAATGTTGCTTGGAGCCTAGCAACTGGCGCGCGAAACAGACGCTCCCTGACTATCTGCGCGAAAACAATGTGGTGGGCATCGACGGCGTGGACACGCGGCGCATTACGCGCCTGTTGCGCACGGAGGGCGCCAAAAAAGCGGTCATCAGCACGACGGATCTCGATCCAGACAGCCTCGTGCAAAAGGCCATTGAATCCCCCGGTATGGTGGGCGCGGATTACGTCCGGGACGTAACCACGCCGGAAGCCTACCAATGGGAAGCGCCCGCGGAGAAACGGTTCCGCGTGGTCGCCTTCGATTATGGCATCAAATACAACATCCTGCGGCTGCTGCAAAGGGCGGGGTGTGAGGTAACCGTGTTACCAGCAACCGCTTCGGCGGACGATGCGCTCGCCCTTGATCCCGACGGCGTCTTCTTGTCCAACGGGCCCGGCGATCCAGCCGCATTGCCCTATGTGTTTCCCACCGTTCGAGGCTTGGTAGGCAAACGTCCGATATTCGGTATCTGTCTTGGCCACCAGATCCTGGCCCACGCCCTCGGGGGAGACACCTACAAACTTAAATTCGGGCATCGCGGCGGGAACCAGCCCGTGATGAACCACGCCACGGGGAAAGTCGAGATCAGCGTGCAGAATCACGGATTCGCCGTTGACAGGGACAGCCTCGACCCGGCGATGGCCCGCATTACGCACACGAACTTAAACGATCAGTCCGTCGAAGGACTCGAACACGCCGAGCTGCCCGTATACAGCGTCCAATACCACCCCGAAGCATCGCCAGGGCCCCATGACAGCCGCTATCTCTTCGACCGTTTCATCAACACCATGAAGCAGGGCTGACGTACGCGGGAAGTATAGGGGGAGCAACGTTCAGAAGCCGTTTGTAAGCGCCAATTCGCGCTGGCAACTCCCAACTACGGAGCAAGTTGTTGGGTATTCCATCGGTTTTGGCGCGACTTCAGCTTTTGCGTTTTCCGCCGCAAGCCGCTCAAGACTACCGGCTGGCAAAGGGCTGAGACGCCCCTCGCCATGACGTGCCGGCGTAGCGCACACAAGAACCACCTCTGTGCCTACTCCCCGCCCCAACACGAGAAGAAAGGCGTTACCAATGGAAGTGCTTCAACAATTTCGGATGGATGATCAAATCGCCATTGTCACAGGTGGCGGTACCGGGATCGGCCGGGCTATCGCGTTGGCGCTGGCGGGCGCGGGCGCGACTGTTGTCATCACGGGCCGCCGGCGGGAGCCGTTGCAGAAGACCGCGGCGGAGAATCCCTCCCGCGTCATTCCCATGGAATTTGATGTGACGGATATGGAGGGGGCGGAGGATTTCGCGCGCTCCGTTGAAAAGGAAGTTGGCGTTCCCGGAATTCTGGTCAATAACGCGGGCAATCACCTCAAAAAGCCGGGCGGCGAAGTCACCGTCGATGAATTCCGCAAAGTCCTCGACACGCACCTTCTCGGCGCTCACGCCTTAACCTGCGCCGTTTTGCCTGGCATGCGCGAGCGAGGCCACGGCGTTATCCTCTACACCGCCTCGATGGCGTCCTTGTTCGGTATTCCAAATGTCCTCGCCTATTCCGCCGCCAAGACCGCCATGCTGGGAGTAGTCCGGACGATGGCCGTCGAATATGGGGGCGAGGGCATTCGGGTGAACGCGATTGCGCCGGGCTGGATTGATTCCGACATGACTCGCAACGCCACGCAGCGCGACCCCGCGCGCATGGAGCGCATCATCCAGCGGACTCCCCTGGGCCGGTTTGGTGATGCCGAGGATGTCGGGCTGGCGGCGCTCTACCTGGCTTCGCCCGCCGGAAAATTCATCAACGGCGTCTGCCTGCCGGTGGACGGCGGCGTTTCGATCGGCTTCTAGCCTGACCTCTCCAAGGAGCGCGCACGCCATGAAACTAGGATTTGGGCTGTATCACCACATGCTCAATGAGGAGCACTATCGTTTCGCGCGGCAATGTGGCGCGACCCACATCGTGGCGCATCTCGTTGATTACTTCCATCAGGGCTCGGACCATCCCGGCGGGGACAGCCAGCCCATCGGCGGGAGCAGCGGCTGGGGCATGGCGGGCGCCAATCGCGGCCTCTTCACCTACGAGACCTTCGTGCGGCTGAAGGAGGACATGGCCCAACACGGGTTGGAGCTGGAGGCGATTGAAAACTTCGACCCCGCCGATTGGCATGACGTGTTGTTGGACGGCCCCAAGAGAGCCGAACAAATGGAGCGGCTCAAGCAGATCGTACGCGACGCGGGCCGGGCCGGCATTGGCGTTATCGGCTACAACTTCAGCATCGCGGGCGTCGCCAGCCGCGTCATGGGACCGTACGCCCGAGGCGACGCGCCCGCCGCGGGCATGGAAGGAGTGGACGATACGCCCATCCCCAACGGCATGGTGTGGAACATGATTTATGATCCGCACGCGCCGCCGGGCGTGCTGCCCGAGATCGCTCATGACGAGCTTTGGAGACGGCTTGCGCGGTTTCTGAATGAGATACTGCCAGTGGCCGAAGAGGCGGGCGTGCGCCTCGCCGCGCACCCCGATGATCCGCCCGCCGAACGCGTGCGCCGGCAACCCCGTTTGGTGTATCGTCCAGACCTCTACCAGGAGCTGATTGACATCAATCCTTCCCCCTCCAACTGCCTGGAGTTCTGTCTTGGCACGTTGATGGAAATGCCGGAGGGAGACATTTACGAGGCCATCGAGCGGTATGTGGGAGAGGGCCGCGCGGCCTACATCCATTTCCGCAACGTGCGGGGAAAGGCGCCCACGTATCATGAGACGTTCATCGACGAGGGCGACTTGGACATGCCCCGGGTAATCGCCATGCTCAAACGCCTCGGGTATGAGGGCGTGGTCATTCCCGATCATACGCCCCAGATGGCGTGCGCCGCCCCATGGCATGCCGGCATGGCCTACGCCATGGGCTACATCAAGGCGTTGGACCAGGCGGTCAGGCCTTGACCTCAACGCGTCCAGAAAACGCAATGACAGCGAGCCATTCCAAGAACGCTACGTTGACCACGGACAATCTCGACGATCCCGTCGTGAATTATGTCCGCAAGGATTTTGTCGCCTTACGGCATGGTCTAACCGTGGGCGAAGCGCTTCAGCAACTGCGCCGGCAGGAGCTATCCGAAAAGATACTTTATCTATACACCGTGGACGAAGACAACGTCCTCGTAGGGGTGTTGCCGACCCGCACCTTGTTGTTGGCGGATCTCGATGTGAAGTTGTCCAACATCATGCTGAGCCGGGTCATCAAGATCCCGCACACCGCCACGGTCATGGTGGCCTGCGAATGCTTTCTGTTGCACCGTCTGCTGGCCTTCCCTGTGGTGGACGCGGAAGACCGCATCATCGGCGTGGTCGATGTCAATCTCTTCACGGACGAAGTGCTGAACATGGCCGAGCGGCGGTCGGCCGACGACATTTTTCAGCTCATCGGCGTCCGGGTGGCGCAGGCCAAGCGATTGTCCCCCCTTCAGAACTTCCGCAGGCGCTTTCCATGGTTGCTGGCGAACATCACGGGTGGTATCGTGTGCGCCATCCTCTCGGGATTCTACGAAGGGTTGCTCGACGCGGTGGTGGTGCTGGCCCTCTTCATCCCCATCGTCCTTGCGCTCGCCGAAAGCGTGAGCATGCAGTCCATGACGCTTACCTTGCAACGGCTACACGGGGAGGGCGCGAACCGGCGCTCGTTTTTCGTCGCCTTGGGACGGGAGTTCCTTACGGCCATTTTGTTAGGGATAGCCGCCGGCGGCGTGGTGGGGTTGGTGACGTTCGCGTGGCGGGGCGAACTCACGGTGAGCGTGGTCGTGGGCGCGAGCATCGGCTTGTCCATGATCACAGCGTGTCTTCTGGGCGTGGCCTTGCCGACCGCCTTACGGGCCTTCAAGGTCGACCCCCGGGTGGCGGCCGGTCCAATGGTCTTGAGCGCCACCGATATTCTCACCTTGCTGTTTTATTTTAATTTGGCCGGAATAATTTTAGGTGCACTCCATTAATTCCTAGAAATATTCATACTACAACGGCTTCTAGAAGTCCCTTGGTCAAAAGTAAATCTTGCTGAAAATCGTTCGATAGGGCTCGGAATACCCGAGGTTGTAATGGGTTTCGGCGAGAAGGCGGACCTTTCCTGCTGCACTGCTGTACATCCCTCTTCCTGCTGTTAACATTCGGGCTTCCCCGCCCGTTTTTAGAGCATGACGTTCACCCCCTGTTTCGCCCCCTCTTTTACGCGGCTTAGCCGATTGTGGTATATAGGAGCATGGGACTTGCATAAGGAGACGAATCCATGCTGTTACGTATTTCGGTGGCGTTGACCACCCTATGTGTGTTGCTTTCGGGATGTGCGGCTCAACGGTATATCCCTGGTCAGGCGGGACCGGGCCGGGGAGAGATTGAAGTTATCGCCCACCGGGGCGCAAGCGCTCAGGCCCCGGAGAATACGCTTGCGGCCTTACAGCTTGCCATGGAGATGGGAGCGGACTGGGTTCACGTGAACTGCCGTCTCAGTCGAGACGACAAAGTTGTTGCGATTCACGACGAAACCCTGGACCGGACCACGGATGGGAGCGGGGCGGTGCGGCGCCATACCTTGGAGGAACTCAAGGAATTGGACGCCGGTTCTTGGAAGGGCGAAGAGTTCGTGGGCGAGCAGATTCCCACACTCGCCGAGGTCCTTGATCTCGCCCGTGGGCGTAGGGGCATTATAAGCGATACCCTCGACATCACGCCAGGGCGAATCGGCGTATACGTCGAACTCCAGCCTCTCCGGGACGATCAACCCGTAGAGAGCCATATCATGGGCATCGCGGCGCAATACGAGGAGCTGTTGCCCGAGCATTCCGGGCGCGTGTACGATTTGCTTGAAGCGAGCCGCAGCCCAAATTTTTATCTGGCGCGCAGAGCTGTTGAATTAATTAAGCAGCGCAACATGGAGCGCCGGGTGGTTGTCCGGTCTTCCTCGCCGGTCATAATCGCGGCAGTGCGCACCATTGACCGCAACATCGGAACCGAGTATGCCGGAAGCGTCGCGCCGGGAGACCCTGAGTGGGGATCGTTCGTCCATTGGGCCGAGATTACTAACACCAACGGCGTGAGCCTGGATCACGAGCGGATGACGCCCCAGCAACTCGAATACTTCCAGCAAGAAGGCCGGATGGTCAATGCGTGGACCGTCAACAACCGCGACGCTATGCAGGAAATGGTGGAATGGGGCGTGGATGGCCTGATAACCGACTATCCCGATGAGGCCTTGGACCTGCTGAGCGAAATGGGTGAGCGTTGACACGTTTCGCGCGCGGCAATAGCTGCTCATAGGGGCGCATGAACAAACGCATCCTCATCGCTGGCGGCGGACGGAACCAGCTCAAATTCATCGGGAAAGCCCGGGAAATGGGCGTGTTTGCCGCCGTGGTGGACGGCGATCCCCAAGCGCCTGGTTTGGCCGAGGCCGATCACGGTGAAATGGGCGATATCCGCGATGCGGCGGTGTTGGAAGCTCTAGGGCGTGCGTGGCGCGTGGACGGCATATTTCCAGGGGCGGAACTCGCGGTGGAGGCTGTTGCTTCGGCTAGCGCCGCTTTGGGCCTCCCCGGAATCCCGCCCGAAACCGCCCGGCGGGTGCGCGACAAGGCGGCCATGCGTGAAACTCTCAAGGAGGCGGGCTTTCTCATCCCCCGATTCCGGACCGCCCGCGACGCTGCGGAGGCCGTGAACGCGTCGCGGGACTTGGGCTTCCCCTTGGTGGTTAAGCCCTCGGATGGGAACGCCAGCAAGGGCGTCCAGACGGTCAGCCGAATGGAGGACATCTCTCCCGCATTTGATCGAGCCGCCCACGCGAGCAGCGGCGGGGTAGTGTTGCTGGAAGCATACATGGAGGGCCAAGAGTACTGCGTGGATGGACTCGTCCATGAAGGGGAGTTTCACCTCGGCGGCATCACTGGCAAGGAACGTTCCGAACTCCCCTACCGTTACGACCTCGGCATCTTCATGCCACCCCGTCTCCCCCTCGCCCACGAGCGCGCCATTGAAGAAACCGTGCGCGCCGCGCTAAAGGGCTTGGGCTTCAACCAGGGCCTCGTCCATGCGGAAGTGATTCTTGAAGAAGCGACTTCGCCCGAAATTCGCGGGCCGGGTCCGCCCGGCGGTTGCCATATTGTCGAGGTCGCCGGCCGCCCAGGCGGCGGACGCATCCCCACCGATCTCATCCCGCTTGTATACGGCGTCGATTTCCCCGCCGATTGTATCCGCGTCACCCTGGGCCAACCGCCCGTTAGCGCGCCACGTTACCGCCGGGGCGCCGCGTTGTACTGGTTGCCGGGTGCGGCCGGCATTGTGGAGCGACTCGAAGGCTGCGAAGAAGCCCGGCGGATGCCTGGCGTGCGCGATCTCGTCGTCGGCGTGAAGCCGGGCGACCAACTTGGACCCGCCGTGGATTGCGTGGGCCGGGATCGCCTCGGCTATGTCCTAACCGAAGGGGAAACAGCGGACGAGGCCGCACAGCGCGCACGCGCGGCGCGCGATCAATGCCGTATCGTGACGCGACGCGACGCCGTAAGGTTTCGCGGGGGCTAGTTCTTCCAGGCCAGGGTGACCCCGTCGCGAATGGGCAGGAGCACGGCCTCGACGCGGCTATCGTTCGCCACGTGGGTGTTGAAGCGCACGATAGCCTTTTCGCGGTCTTCTTGCGGATCCAGCACGCCTGCGTGCATAAGGGTGTTGTCCGAAATGAACAAACCGCCGGAAGGGACGAGCGGCAGGGCGGCCTCCCAGTAATTGATGTAGTTTCCTTTATCCGCGTCGAGAAAGACTAGGTCGAAGCGGCCTTCGAGATTCTTCAGCGTGTCCAGGGCCTCGCCAAGCCTGAGCTGAATCTTGTCCCCATGCGGGCTTTCCCGCCAGTGACGCCGTGCGATCTCCACTGCATCCGCATCGTTATCGCACGTGATGACCTCGCCACCTTCCGGCAAGGCCTCGGCAAGCGCGAGGGCGCTGTAGCCCGTGTAGGTCCCAATATCCAGCACCCGCCGGGCCTTGCTCGTCCGGACCATGAGGCGCAGAAAGCCGCCCGCCAAGGAACCAAGAAGCATACCCGCGGTCTCGGGAAGCTTCTCACGCGTTTCCTGGGCCAAGGCGCTCAACACCGGGGATTCCTTCAGGCTATGCGCTTCCGCGTAGGCTTCGAGGTTGGGGCCGGTAATTACTTCCATAAAGCGTTCCTTTCAAATGTCGTAGGCCATGCGCCGGTCGCAATGGGGTGAGCCGCTATTCTGCCTTTCCAGCATGTCCATTTCAACCGCGGACTCGGGCCAAAACCTGGATTCATATACTAAGTGCAACACCCGGCGCTTTGGCCGGGGAGCTTATCGCAGCGATGTTTGGCTTGTGGAGATGAACTCGCGTTGTGGAGCAAAGACGCGCCCGCTTTTGCATGAACTGGGTCTCACTCCCTATAATCTACGCTCCGAAGGCATTGCGAAAGAAATCCTTTTCCTTACCAAAGAGACTTGCGGCGCGTTTTAAGGCCCGGGCCAGTTCCTCTCGCCCTGGCATAACGGGACAAAGGGAGTGGAAGTGCTGCTGTACGCGTCCAACTTCGAATTTCCACGGGTTTCACACACCACACTGCTGTGGGTGGCCGCTGGCTTCGTCGCGTTGTTCTTGCTGGCGGTGCTGCTCGAACTATTGCGCAAGCGCGCTGAAAACCGCCGGCGCGCGCAGGCGGAGTGGCGCCAGGTGGATCGCATCCTTCGGGAGCGAGCGTTTACGAATGAAGAGGAAGCTCAAACGCGCCGGATGATCGAACGGCACGCCCCCAATGCGCCGCTAAACGCGGTGACGAACCGGCGTCAGTTTGATCGTTGCGTCGACGGAGAAATGAACCGCCACCGGCGGGAGGGCGCATCCCTCGCGGACCTCGAGAAATTCGGGACGGAGCTACGCGATATTCGCAAACAGTTGGCGTTGGATTTCGTCCCTTATGGCCAACAAATCCACTCGACTCGCGAACTCGTGGAAGGTCAGCCCATGTGGGCCGCTCTCGCTAACCATGGGCAGCAAGCGGCCTGGTCCCAGGTCAACGTCACGGAAGTCAATGAGGCCTATTTCCATACCAGTCTGCCCAAAAACAAGGGAGGCGACGCCGGCATCACGCCAGGTTCAACGATTCAGTGCCGGCTTTGGCGAGAGGAGGACGCGCGGTATTTGTTCGAAACAGTGATGATCGCGCAGCGGGACGAACCGCCGGCTTGGGTGATGGAACACACGGCGAACCTCACCCGCATCCAATCCCGCCAACACTATCGCGTACAATACAACCAAAACACATGGGTGGGCATTTTAGATCCCCCGCCCGGCGGAGACGTCGAGCAGTTGCGCAAGCACAAAGCCGTGACGCGCTTGCGCGGCCGGATCGCAAACCTCAGCGCGGGCGGGTTGGCCTTGGCGGCTGAGATGACGCCTCCCACGAACGCCTATCTGCGGATCAGGCTGGAATTCCCCGGCCATCCACCCTTGCAAGCCGACGCGCGAATCGTCCACACGGCCCCCTTGAGCGGGGGGCGGTGCCTGGTGCGAGCGGCCTTCGTGGGACTCAGCGAAGAAAAACAGGAACGCATCGCCCGGTTCGTCACGCAGCGCCAACAAGCCCTCCTGCATCCCGAGGACGAAGGCGCAAACGCATAATCAGGAGCTATCATTGGCATTTCTCAAGCAAGCATTCGCGGGTCCATTCCGGGTCCCCGCCGCCTTGATTCTATATGCAGCCGCGCTCATCCTATCGAGCTGGCTGCATTACGGCGTCGAACACGTGCTGGAAACGGAGGTATGGGGCGCCATGCCGTCCGCGGTTGAGAACACCATTCGGCTGGCGCGGGACTTGGCGATCGTCGTAATCGCCGCCTTGGTCATGCCCATCGCCTTCGCCATGATTGGCCGCGATCTAGCCCGCCCCTTGTGGAAGGTAGGCGTGCCCGGCGAGGCGCTCCGCCGCTTTTTCGTGCTGTGGTTCCTATTGAACCTCCTGGTCGTCACGGTTTCGCAAATCACCGGCCGGCTAATGGAAGCGGATTCGCCCGCGGCGGGGCTCATGATAGGACTCACGATCATCCTATACGCCACCTACATTATGGCCGGGGCGGCTGTCATGTATCACGGGCGCTTTGGAACGGAAGACTTCTCCAAGGCCATGACTCCGCTGGTGCGCGAATTCAGTCAAACCGGGCTGTTGTTGCTGGTGGCGTTGTTCACGGTGTTGGTGGCGCTGTTCACGGAGATCGAGGTGGAAAACTTGTCCTGGCTGTATCATGCGCCGATATCCGCCGTGTTGAGCGCCGTTCTTGAATGTGTAGTCTTTTCGGGCGCCTGGATTATCTGCATGACCTCGCAAGAAACCCCGGACGATGACCTCGACTTCTAACGATCGGGCCTCCTCAGGCCGGGGGAAGCTCCTTAGATGGACGCTGGCCGGAACGGGCGTGATCGTGGTGCTGGCGGCCATCGCTATTGCGGCCGCCTGGTGGATGTCGCAGCGGCTGCCAGCGGAGGCCCCGTTGGCCCGCATGTACCGCACCGAGGCGGATCTCTGGATGTTGCGCCATGCCATTGAGCAGTATCACGATAAAAACGGCGTCTATCCGCCGCCGGGCAAGCGGGGCCTAGAGAAAGCCATCGAGACGTTGGGGCAAGGCGCGGACTACCTCCCCGGCGGACCGCCGCCGGATGGCTGGGGCCGCCCTTTCCACTATGTCCCTCACACGGCCTACGGCGAGAATGGCGCGGAGGCCTTCCAAAGCGACGGCCATTACGAAGCGGCGGCCTCGTTCCAGTTGTTTTCTCCCGGCGCAAGCGGCGAACCCGGATTTGACGATCCCGAGGCGCGCCGGGACACCATCACCAGTTGGGAGCCGGACCGGCCCTGGCGTACGACGTATCACAAGCTGAACGAAGCGTTCATGAAAGACTGGCGGAAACCGAAATGAAACACACCCTGCATTACGGAACTGAACCGATCGAGTTTGAACTAAACTGGGGCCGCTTCCTCGGC
>JAWOFY010000359.1:0-3718 GCA_046497285.1 Candidatus Hydrogenedentota bacterium | reverse complement strand
TTCGTGCGGGTCATGCCGCGCGACTTCGCCCGCGTGCTTCGGGAGATAGAGCAACAAGAATCAGAGGAGATGACCCATGCAGCCAAGTAAGGACCGCGGGTTCATGACATACAACCGGGAACACCCGCCCGCGCAGCCGCCCGCCCAACGCATCCGGCACTGGGACGAATTCGTCCATGAGTGGCCCGACGCGAAATACCGCGAGCAAGGGTACCGTTGCATGGATTGCGGCGTCCCCTTCTGCATGAGCGGCTGCCCCTTGGGAAATCTCATCCCCGAGTTCAACGACTACGTCAAGGACGATAACTGGAAGGAGGCCCTGGACAACCTCCATTCCACGAACAACTTCCCCGAGTTCACCGGCCGCGTCTGCCCGGCGCCGTGCGAAACCGCCTGCGTCCTCGGCATCATCGAGCCGGCCGTGACCATCGAGTACATCGAGCGCGCCATCGGCGACCGGGGCTGGCAAGAGGGCTGGATCACGCCCGAGGCCCCCGAGAAGCGCACAGGCAAGCGCGTCGCCGTCATCGGCTCCGGACCGGCCGGCCTCGCCGCCGCGCAACAGCTCAACCGCGCGGGCCATCACGTGGTGGTCTACGAACGCGACGACGAGCCCGGCGGGTTGCTCATGTACGGCATCCCCGACTTCAAGCTGAACAAGGACGTCGTCCGCCGCCGCCTGCGCCAGATGGAAGAGGAAGGCGTCGCGTTCCGCTGCAACGCCGAAGTGGGCGCGAACACGCCCGTCAGCGAACTGGACGAATACGACGCCGTGCTCATAACCACCGGCGCGACGCAACCCCGCGACCTGCCCATCCCCGGCCGCGAACTCGACGGCGTCCACTTCGCCATGGAGTTCCTCACCCAGCAAAACCGCCGGGTCGGCGGCAAGGACCTGACCGCCCCGCCCATCACGGCCAAAGACAAGAGGGTCGTCATCCTTGGCGGCGGCGATACCGGCTCCGACTGCGTCGGCACGAGCATCCGCCAAGGCGCGAAAGAGGTCCTCTCCTTTGAACTGCTGCCCAAACCGCCCGAACAGCGCAGCGATAAGACCCCTTGGCCCATGTGGCCGTGGATGTTGCGCACCTCGAGCAGCCACGAGGAAGGCGGCGAACGCGACTGGAGCGTGCTCACCAAAAGCCTAAGCGGCGCCGGCGGCAAAGTCCAGAAACTGCACGCCGTCCGCGTCGAATGGGAGCCCAGCGACAACGGCCGCACGGAGATGAAGGAAGTCCCCGGCACCGAATTCGAGATCGAATGCGACCTCGTCCTGCTAGCCCTCGGCTTCGTTCACCCCGAACACAGCATCCCCAACCAAATGGGGCTGGAACTCGACCAACGCGGCAACATCCAGGCCAACGAGACCGACTTCAAGACCAGCAAGGACGGCGTCTACGCCGCCGGCGACGCCCGCCGCGGCCAATCCCTCGTCGTCTGGGCCATCAGCGAAGGCCGCGAAGCCGCCCGCGCCATCGACCTCCACCTCATGGGCCGCTCCGACCTCCCCAGCAAACACTCCCACGGCTACGACGCCCTGGGCCAAAACGCGCCCGCCTAAACGCCCGCGCAAAAGCCAATACTCCCCCGCCCCCGGCCCGCCCACCCAGCGGCCCGGGGGCTTTTGAAGGTTAGCAAAGAAAAGATCCGGCGCACGCATTCCGGTGTCTCACACGTAGTTCTGTTCGCAAGACTTTGTGAACCCTATGCGTCGCAGCATTTTCAATTCCACCAAGCCAGTCGGCACGCGCCATGGGCCCAATTTTGCATTTCTGTAGTCCATGGGCTCGGTACGGAGCTTAAGCAGGCGTGTCAAGAGTCACTTGCCCGGCATCCTTGGGTGTGATACAGTTAAAGGTGCGCCGCAAGCCGTTCTCGATACAGTATAGAGGTGTGATACAGGAGGTTTTGTCCATGAGTTTCGCGTCGGAAAGAGCGGGGTCTGCCGTGGCGCTGAATCCTTGTATCGAGCGGAACGAATTGAAGCGGGTGAAGGAGGCCTTTTGGCACAAGCTACGGACTTCGGGTCTCGACAGCCACCTAATGTCGCTAGTGGAGGTTTTGGAGCCAAGCGCGCGGATATTTGTTGTGGGAGGTTTTCTCCGGGATTGCGCGCGCCAGGTTCAAGAATGTAAGCAAATCGATCCGAAGGACTTAGACGTTGTTGTCGATACCGAACTGCTTTCGCATGCTCTCTACAAGATTGGCGCTAGATTTACAACAACCCCTCTCGGGGGTTACCGTTGGCAACCCTACGGCGCCGGCGCCTGGATGGACATGTGGCAGTTGAAGGACACGATTTGGCTTAGAGACAAGACCGGCGCGCTTTCAATTTGGGACTATCTGGCGGGCGTGGATCTGAATATTGACCGTATAGCGTTCGACTTCCAGGGCAATGTACTGTGCGACGATGGATGTCTTGCGGGTCTCGCTTCGCATACGATTGACTTGGATGCTACCATACACGTAGAGCACTTGCTTCCCTATGAACTGGTGAGAGCTGTTGTAGCCCACATAAAAACGTCTTATGCCGTTACCTCAAGAGTTACGCGGCTCATTAAAAGGTGCGACGCCATGACGTTGGCCAAGGCGGGGGAGGAACGCTTGCCTTATGATGGTTACGGGGAGGAAATGTTAACTACCATCCGAGCTGTGATGCAATCCATACGGGTTCATGGCGGGTGCGCCGCGGAACAAAAGGGGATCAGGAGGTGGAGTCCTTAGATCGCCGGGAGGCCATCTCCCTAGCGAATTCCGATTTTGTTGGTCTACATCAACAACACGCCGCGGCTTGGGCTTCGTTTAATCAAACCCTTCGAATCCTGGTAGTAATTGCTACGTTACCGTGGATCGTGGCTGGGACATTGGGGCCGGAATACACCAGCCAGCTTACCATGTGGACGTTCTTAACTGAACTGCCGGGTGTTGTCGTGTTTACTCTTGTCTTCACTGCCATTCTAGGCATTGTGGGACATATCGTCCTCGTCCACAACCGCTCCAATATCATATTGTTCGCGCGAGCACTTAACGGTTTGCGGGCCATGTACGCCACGGAGCTTCCCGCGGTTCAGGCGTTGATGCCAACGGATCCCACAATCCCGAAGATGCCAGAACGAGGTGGAATCATGCGGTTGCTATTCTGTGGGCTTGGTGGATTGAACGCGTTTTATCTTGGCATGGCGTCGCTTATTCTATTTGCGCAACAAGGGTTGGGCGGCTGGGCCGTTGGGGCCGGGATCGCCGTTGGCTTAATCGCTCTCGGTGTCCATGGCCTGTGGTACCAATGGGTTGCCAGACGGACGAGCCTCATAGCTGGTTGGGATCCTTCTCAAGACGTGTCTTAAAGCACGCTCCAACGCTACCGTTCCACAGGTGCGACAGTATCCATTGCGGTCTCCCCGGTAACACGATTGACCAGCAAAGGCGCCTCTTTTCGAACCAGGACAGCGACTTGCAGAAGTCCCTTGGTCAAGGATGAATAGATTAAATTAAGATGTAAAAAATGTAAGGGAGAGACAGAATACAGAGAGGGAATACCAGCTTTTTTAGGTTGCCAGAAGTGTGGCGGAGATATATTGGAGTTACGAACAACGGAAGATATAAAGCTGGAATGTTTGGCTTGTCATATAGATAAGACTCATTTGGATCCATATGCCGACGCCATAGATCGCCATACTTTTCCCTGCCGTGCTCGAGAGACGCTACCACAGCGGGGTGC
>JAWOFY010000344.1:0-2586 GCA_046497285.1 Candidatus Hydrogenedentota bacterium | reverse complement strand
ACGATAGCCGCGGCGGTCACGGCAATGTCGGGGGCGTCCATCATGATTTGGGCTCTCCTTCCCGGAGTTCAATCCGAATGGGAACCCCCGCGAAGTTGTAACGTTCCCGGAGCTGGTTCTCTATGAACCGCAGGTAACTGAAGTGAAACAGCCTTTTCTGATTCACAAAGAAGACGAAGACCGTAGGCTTCACGCTGGCTTGGGTGGCGTAGCGAATCTTCGCCTGTTGCTTGTCATACATGGCTGCGCTGGGCGCTTTCCGCCGCAGTTCTTGCACCAGCCGGTTCAATTCGCCTGTGCTCACGCGGAACTCCGAGGCTTCCGCCACGCGATCCACGTACTCAAACGTGGTGAACAAGCGCTGCCGCGTAATGTTGGAGACGGTGAGGAAAGGGACGTCCTTGAGGTAGGGCGCTTTGTAGTCCAGCTCCTCTTTCAGCTCCTTAAAGCGCGTTTCCTTATCTTCGACGAGGTCCCATTTCGTCCACACGAGGATATGCGCCCGGCCCTGTTCTTGTATGTAGCCGAGAATGCGCTTGTCCTGCTCGGTGATGCCCTCCGTGGCGTCCATCATCAACAGACAGACATCGGCCCGGCGCACCGCCCGTAGCGACCGGCTCACGCTAAACCGTTCGACGTCTTCGCGAATGCCCGCCTTGCGCCGCAGCCCCGCTGTGTCAATAAGAAGATAATCCTTGCCCTTCCAATGAAACTCCACGTCAATGGCGTCGCGGGTCGTGCCGGGGACCTCGGTAACGATGGTGCGCTCCTCATTCAAAATGGCATTGATGAAGCTTGACTTGCCGGTGTTGGGCTTCCCCACAATGGCGATGCGGGTCCGGCCTGGAAGCTCGTCTTCTTCTTCCGTCTCTTCTGGGGGCGTTTGCGGAGCCTCGGGCAAATGCGTCAGCACGGCGTCCATCAAGTCTCCAACGCCGGTCCCATGCGTGGAGGATACGGGGTAGGGCTCTCCCAGCCCGAGGCTGTAAAACTCGACGGCGTGCATTTCCAAATTGGGGTTGTCGAGTTTGTTGGCCGCCAGCACCACGGGCTTGCCCAAGCGCAGAAGATAATCCCGGATCTCTTCGTCGGTCCGCGTAATCTCGCCTTGGGCATCCACGACAAATAGGATGACATCGGCCTCCTCCAGCGCCGCCTGGACCTGGTCCTGGATCTTCCGGGTGATGGGATCCACGGGATCGTCCACCACCCCGCCCGTATCCACAAGACCAAACGTGCGATTCTCCCATACCGCGACGCCATACGTGCGATCGCGGGTGATGCCCTCTTCCCCATGCACAATGGCGCGCTGCTTGCCAATCAAGCGGTTGAACAACGTGGACTTGCCCACGTTGGGCCGTCCGCAGACGGCGACAAGGGGCAGCTTTTTCTTTCGAGCAGTCACGGTTTTGAAGGGTTCCTAATTTTGAATCGACACCCGCCACACAGGAGGAGCAAATAACCCAGAGTATACGCTGAACCCAGGGCGACAGTCACGCTTCGAGCAAGGCGGACATCCCCTCACGGCCGCCGAATCTCCCACTCCGGCGGACCATGAAGAAGATACTCGGGCAGCGGCGTATTGCGGGGGATGATCCGCACCCGGAAGCAGTCCTCTTCGGCCTCCCTCAGCGTCACGTAGGCCTCGGGGTACTCGACGGTAGCCCCCTCGCGGCTCCAAGCGTACGGCCACGGAACAACGTCAATGGGACGCTTGCCCCGCACCTCCAACAAGGCGTAGTGCGGCGCCCACTCCATAATCTCAATATCCATGACCCCAGGGCGGTCGTAATGAAGCGGAAATAGGACCACGTGGGGGACGGGCCGGCTGAAGGGGGTATCGTAAGACAGGGCCTCGGATACCATCATCGGCGCGCCAAGATAGTACTGGTAATCGGGGGCCAAGGCGAACGGCGCATTCGGACGCGCCTCTTCGTGGGCTTGCGCGGCCGCCTGCGCGTCTTGCACCGCTTGGCCCGCATGATGCCACGCCAGATTCACGCGAATCTGAAGCACAAAGAAGATGATGGCCAGTAGCGTGGTGGCCCAGACGACGACGGAGCGCCATTTGGGATGATCCATGATGCGATGACACAACGCCACAAAGGCCAGACAGAACAAGGCGCTCGCCAAAAGCAGTTGTCCCCCGCCTGTCATGTGTACGGGATCCACTTCGGGGCCGCCATGGTAAACCCGCAGCCCCACCATCCCTAGAAGCCCAAACAAGATGGCGGGCCGCCGCGCCTTGCGGTAGATCAACGCCGCGCAAACAAACACGGCGCCGCCCGCCGCCCAACTAAGCGCGGGAACCTCGTGCAGGATGCGGGCGGTCTCGGGAAGAAAACCAATAGGGTAAAACACGAAATAGAGCGGCGTGAGCATGACGCCTAAATCATATGGTTGACTGACCAGGGCGTCGAAATGGGTGGCGGCGGCCAAGAACGTGATAAGGACAAACGGAACTAAACGCAGAGGAGCGCGTTTCTCCGTTGGCGTAATACGAAAGAGCATCGTTGGTTGGTGCAATACTTCCAGTCGGTGCGGCGTTTGTGGACACATCAAACCAACCGCACCATTCTCCCAAGA
>JAWOFY010000140.1:0-10267 GCA_046497285.1 Candidatus Hydrogenedentota bacterium | reverse complement strand
CGTTCACCGCCATGCCCGTGCCCCGGCCGCCACAGCCAATGAGTCCGATCTTGAGCGTGTCCGAGTTGGTTTGGGCGGCGGCTTTTCGCCCTGTCCAGGCGGCAAAACTGGCGGCTAGGCTGAGCTTGCCGAAATCCCTGCGCGTAATGCCTTGCTTATTCATGAGGCTTCTCCTATCTCCTGCTGCCCAGTGACCACGTATGCCAAATAGAACATCTCTCGGCGAGAAATTATTTGGACCCCCTCGCCCCCAATAGGAAAGAAAGGGCGAGGGGGGAAGTCGCGATCCCTAATTGCTTTGGGCTCGCGATGGATTTAGGCGTCGCCCGGCACAGGGACGGGGTCCACGGGATACTCGAGATCGAAGTCGAGTTCATCGGGCACGATGGAGTGATCCGACTCCATGGCCTCTTCCCAAAGGATGCGGCGGCCCGTGTAAGCGGACATCCGGCCCATAATCGCGCACATGGTCGAGTAAGCAACCTGACGGCCTTCGTTGTAATAAGGTCCATCGCCCCGGATGCTGTTGACTAGGTCGATGTGCTCCTGCACGTAAGGGTTGATCCCGCTTTCGCCCATGTCGCGGCAGTTGCTTTCGCCTTCCGTGCCAACGACGTGCTCATGCACGCTGCCGTCGCTGCCGCCGGGCCACCACCGCGAAAAGCTATACATGTGCGTGCCATCGGCATACTCGAAGTCGCAGCTGAAGTTGTCCCAGATATCGCCATAGCGCTCTTCTTCCGGCATCCATGCCCGGCCGCCCGAGGCGAATACGCTCTGAGGATGATCGTTCTTAACCCAGTTCATGATGTCGAGGTTGTGTACGTGCTGCTCGACGATGTTGGAGCCGCTGGTCCAGCAATAGGGGATCCAGTTGCGAATGCGATATTCGAGATCGCTCCAGCCGTCCTGGCGCTCACGAGCAAAGGGGAGACCGCCGGCCCAGTACGCCTGCATGGCCAGTATCTCGCCGATGGCGCCGTCTTGGATCTGCTCGATGGTTTCAATGTACTCCTGCTGGTGACGGCGTTGGGTGCCCGCGACGAAGGAGAGCCCTTCTTCCTCGGCCTTGTCCGCCGCCGCGATCACTCGGCGAATGCCTACGGGATCCACGGCTGCCGGCTTCTCCGTAAAGAGGTGCTTGCCCGCATCGATAATGGCTTCGATATGTTGGGGCCTTGCATAGGGTGGCGTCCCGTGGATCACGACGTCCACGTCCGTCTCCAACAACCGCTGGTAGGCGTCGAGTCCCACGAAACAATGGTCGTCGTCCACGTTGGTCCGGCCCGAAATCGCCTCGTTGTCATGATTCTCCAAGTTGTTCCGGGTTCCATTAAGGCGATCCTCGAAGACGTCGGCCAACGCGATTAACTGAACGTTTTCGTTCCGCTCGTTAAGCATATCGCGGGCCGCGCCACTTCCACGGCCGCCACAGCCAATGAGCCCGATCCTAAGCGTGTCGGAGTTGGTTTGGGCCGCGGCCTTTCGCGCCGTCCAAGCGGCGAAACCCGCGGCGACGCCCACCTTGCCAAAGTCCCTGCGCGTCATGCCTCGTTCGTTCATGGTGTGATTCTCCTTAGTTTCTGTTGACGTTCCACAGATACCCCCCTCGCGTCGCCGGAGGCCGGTGGACCATTCCAACCGGGATCCGTGGAGACTGTTCAAGTAACTGAATCTCATTATGGCGTAGACGAACGGCGTTGTACAAGCTTTCGAGTTGACTCAAAACAAAAAACACACGAAAGGGTGGCCGTCGTTTACATCATGGGTCAACGCGAACTCCCGTTACCCGCGAGAGCGCCACTTCCCTCCAAGCAGCCCGGATAGGACATGCGCGATCAGGATAAAAAGGCGCGGCAAACGCCCACCAAGGCGTTCTCATGCGGAGCGCCCATGAGGCAATCAATTCTGTTTCGTGCAGGTTTTCATGGGACGCCCTGACCAGGACGCGGCGGCGGGGTCGCCAGAAAGCTAAGGAAGACTAGGGGAAGCGGAAGGAAGGCGAACAGGCCAAGGACCATGTCGAATGTGCCAAGCGAGTCCCGGGCCACTCCCACAATGAGGGGGCCCACGCTGCTCGACGCAACCAGGATCGTGGCGACACTGCCACGGATTTTCCCGAGGTGGTCCCGCCCAAAGAAGCGCGGGAATAACGGGGCGCGCGCCGCCGACAGGAGGCCTTGGGAGAGCCCCATCATAAGACCGGCGAAATACACCATCCAAAGCGCATCCATCGCCCACACGACCCAAAAGGTCCCCGCCATGAAGGCGCACGATGCCGCAAGGAGGTAATTAAGCGGGACGCGGTCGGCCAGGAATCCGCCCCCAAACTGTACGAGGGCAAGGCTCACCGCGAAGACCGGGAAAAGCTGCGCGGCTTCCGCTTCGGTGAGTCCGCGTTCCGTGGCGAGCGGGGCGATGAAGAATATTGCGCCCGTATTTAGCATACCCCACAACGCCAAGGCCCCCGCCACGATCCAGAAAGCGCGTGTTTTGAACGCCTGCTTTAGGGTAAAGCTGTACTCGTCATGAGGATCAATGCCGTCAGGATCCTCGCCTGCCTCGGAGGGAGCTATTCCGTCCCGGTATTGGCCCACCTCTTCCGGCCGGTTGCGAAACGGGATCATCAAGGGCAGCATCATGACCCACACGCCTACCCCCAGAATGGCGTAGGCCCAGCGCCAGTCAAAGCTTTGCACCAGCCACAGGTTTAGCATCGGAACCACTGCCAGCGCTACAGCAATGCCCGCATACCGGATGCCCTCAACCATGCCCAAGCGCCGATGGAACCAGAAGGCCAATACGTTTGCGCACAGCAGCCCAAGCGCGCCCGGCCCAAGCAGCCGAAGCAGAAAGAACGCGATGAATAGCGTGAACAACCCCGTGACCTGACTCGTAAAGATGCAAGCCGCACCCAGCAACGCCACCGTCATCGTTATGCAGCGCCGCAAGCCGAACCGGTCCATCAGGGCGCCCACATACGTCATGGGCGCGGCCGCTAACAGCGTCCCCGCCATGTACGCTCCGCTTATCTGACTATTGCTCAAGTCTAAAGCACTTCGAAAATACTCATTGAAGATTGAAATCCCATAGGTCTGACCGGGCGACGTAGCCACAAGCCCTATCGTCGCGATAGGCAGCATGATCCAGCCATGGAAGAGAGATCGCCCGCCTCTTCCGTTTTCCATGGGGGATTCCGCACAAACGTCATTCGTGCTGCGTGAGCCAGACAAAGGAAACTCCGAATAAAAGAAGCCTCGCCACAGACCGTTTGTCAAACTTCAAACAAAGACGCGGCGCGATTCTGCGGATACGGCGAACCACCCCAAGCGAGGAGTGTAACAACCAAAAGGAAAGACCGGGGATCGAGTGTTAAGGATGAAACCCCTAATTCATCCGCCACACTGGAAAACAAAACGGCGCTAAGCGAATTGGCCGCCAACCCTTCTTCTTGGATCAGCGGTGGGGATACCGTGCGGGAACAACTGCCGTTGAGTATAGCGAATGCGTGACGCCAAGATCCAATTGCGAATCAAGCCGCAGCCGCTAGGGTCCCTGAGTCTCGTGCGGACGCTACGTCGCCTCGGGAGAGGCTTTTTCCTCGCCGGTTTCCGTGAGCGCGGCCCGAAGATGCGGTAGGACATCCGCGTACTCTTCCAGGGCGGCGTTACCCGCCTCGGACAGCGCGTAGATGCCGCGCTCCAGGCGGGTGAACCAGCCGTAGACGTTGTCATAAAGGATCGGCAGCGTTTTGGAACCGGTTCCACGGGCGCGGAGGTTCTTCGGCGCTTCCGGCCCCGTTTCGGAAAGGGCCAGGGCCACGAGGAGGGCGTTCTCGCGGTAGGCCGTTAGGAGGGGGCGTTTGTTGCTTCCCGCGGTGTTGCCGTCCGTGCGCCGGCCGGCGGCCTCAGCGAGAACGGCGCGCGAGGCGCGATGGTTGCGTTTCCGGTCGAAGGGCGCGGGATGAAACACGACCTGGACGCGGCGGCCCCGGCCGGGCGTGACCCATATGAGCCCAAGCTCCAACCGCCGGAGGAGATGGCGTACTCCCCGCCAACGCTTGACGGGTTTATCTGGCCGGGGCACGGCTACGTAGACGTTGGGCGTAAGCTTCTGGCGGGTGGCGGCTTGCGCAAGCAGGTCCACGTTCAAACGGCGCTTCAACTCCACCACAATAAACTCGTCCCCGCGCGTGGCGACGAGGTCGCAATCGTGGACCTCGCTGCGCACGGTATAGCCCTGCCTTTCGAGGTAATCTCGCACGGGCCCGGCGAGATCGCTTTCCAGCGGCGCGGTTGGTGGACTCATTCTCAGTGACTGCCTTCCCATGGTGCGTAACGATAGGGGCGAAGTGTATCATTACCCTCTGGGCCGCGCCAATCAAAAGGCGACAAAGCGCCTGTGCGAGTGGCCAGAGTAAACAAGAGGGCCGAATGAGTTTGTCAGAGAAGATCGCTTTTCCCCAAGTCAAGAATCTTCTACGTCATTATTTGAGGTTTCGTAAACGTGCGTATTGTGTTTTGTTTAGGAATCGGCTTGCTTTTATCAGCAGCTGCTCTGGGGCAGATGGCGCCGAACGTCATCTATCAGCCGGGGGGCGGTACTTTCACGCTCACGCCGTCAACGCCGGTGGTGTTGGCGGATGACGCCACCGAAGGCGAGGTCCGGCAAGTCCGCCGGTTGCTGGCCGAAGCGGGGCATGATCTCCCGTTGATCGCCGCGCGCGATCACGAGCAGGGCGCCCCCGCCGTATACGTCGGGGAGCCGGGCCGGAACGCGGCGCTGAACCAACGGGACGTGCGCCAGGAATGGGACGGCGTGGAGGAGCCGGCGCCGGGGGGATACCGCATCGTGGTGAACCGGCGCATGGCGGTTGTCGCGGGCGCGGACCCCGATGGGACGTATTACGGTCTTCGCGACCTCACGGAGCGCCTCGGCCAAAACAACGAGCTGGAGGCCGTGGAGCTGAGCGCGGCACCGGCTCAGCGGTGGCGCGGCGTCATCGTGACCGAACCGCTTGATGCGGCGGCGTTGGACCGGCTCGAAGCATGGCGCGCGAACTTCGTCGTGTTTGAGCACTCGGACTTCCTCACCACGAACGAGACGGTCCTGCGCGAATGGCGCGACACCTTCGAGGCGGCGCGTTTGCGCAATATCGAACCCGTGCCCATGGTCCCGCTTCTCAAGGGATCGCCAGAGCTTCTCGAATATGCGCCGGGCGCCGCCGAAGGCCACGTGGTCCGGAAATCCTTCACGCTTGAGGGCGAGTCGTGGCGAATGCTTGGCTGGGATCCGATTCAACGCGGCGGGGATGCGCCCATTCGCGTATTCTTCGAGGGGGAACGCATGGAAGAAGGGGTGGACTACGCCCTTGAGCCAGCCGATCCCCTCTTCGCCGGTTCTGAGGAAGAATCAAGGACGTGGATGATCCGACGGCTCATGAGCGGGGCAATCCCGGATGGCGGCGCCATACAGGCCGAATTCGCCCGCGTCCCGGAAGACGCGTACGCCCTGTGCCCGAGCATGGAGCGCACCCATCGCCTTTGGGCTGGGGTCTTGCGCCAACTCGCGGCCATTCTCGAGCCCCGCTACGTTCACCTGGGCCTGGAAACACTGGGCCCCTTTGGCGCGGACTGGCGCTGCCGGGAACGAGAGCTTTCCCGGGAGACGTTGTTGCGGGAGGCGCTCGGCCGAATCGAGGATATGGCGTCGGACCTGCAGCCTACTCCGCGCTTGATGGCGTGGGCCGATCTCTTCGATCCGCGAGGGGCGGGCCGGTTTACGGGATTTGCGGGAGACGATATCCCCGCGCCTTCCAGCCTGATGCTTCTGTTTCGGCCCACGGACGCCGAAGCGGCGCCTGCGGACGCCCCGGCCTGGACACGCGCCAGGCGGGAACACATCGCCGCCGTTACGCCCGCCGCGCCCCTCGCCGCGCATACGTGGATCCAAGCCGCCCAGGCGCGAGGCTTTGGCGGGATGTTTGTGGAAACCAATCCCGATATCTCGGAGGAAGCCGTGGAGCTGGCGTTAACCCGCGCCTGGAACCCGGATGAGCGCCGCGCGCCGTGGCCGGAAGGGCTCAACGCTTTCTTCGGCGCCCGGTTGCTGGAGCCGGATTTCGCGGAGGTGCTCGAAGCGCTCGTGGCGCACGCCAACCGCGAGACCCTGCGGGCAGTCCCCGTGCCCGAGCGGAGGCGGGCTTTCCGCGAACACATGGACGGTATGCGAGAACGCCACGGCGACAACGCCGATATGCTCGACTTGGCCGAAGCGCAATATGAGAACATTCTGCGCCATCTCGAACTCGAGCAACGGTTCGTGGAAGAACGTTCGCGCAATCTGACGGACGACGTGATCGATCTTGTCGAAGCGCAGCACGCCCTTGACCCAACCGCCGGCGAGGACCGTAAAGAGATCATTCTCTCCACCGTGCGCCGGACCGGACTGGTCGTGCCGTCCACGATTCTGTTCGGGCCACAGCTCCTCCCCTTGCGCGAACAGGCCCCTCCGTCGGGTCATCATGTCCTCCAGATGCCGGGAACGCCCGAATTCAACGATGGCGAGGATCGCGTCTCGGCCCGCTACACGTGGCCAGCCGCCCACGGCCCCATCATGCGAGTGGATTTCGAGACCGTCGGCGCGTTGGAAGCGTGGGTGGAAGTGGGCGAGCCGGGACTGGAGTCGCTGGAGGAAGTTGAACGCGTACGGACAACGGAACGCGGCGGCGTTCAGGGTCCCCTGTTTCCCCGCCCCATGCCAAAGGCCGCCTCGCTTCGCGTGAACGTGCATGCGCCCGCCGAGGACGCCGTCTTGCGCAATCCCCGCGTCTTCGCCTTGAAGGAGCCCGCCGTAACCACCGTGCGGGGCGTTTCCTCGCTAAACGCCGAACGCTTCCAAACATTGGTTGCGGAACGGGAGCCCAACGCCGAGGGTTTCGTGGTTGATGGAGAGCGGCGCTTTCCGAGGGCTCCCAGCCAAGTGTGGCTCCTTCGCGACAACGAGGCCCTCTGGGTGTATGCCGTGCTACACGATCCCCGAATGGACACCATGCTCGCCGAGATGGAGGAACGCGACGCCCCGCTGTGGGAACAAGAAGCCTTCGAGGTCACCCTGCGCACGGGCCAACGGCCGCCGCAGCGGTTTCTGGTGAATCCCAAACGCGCCCGCTACGACAGCGAAGGAGGCGATGAAACCTGGCGCGCTTCCTGGGACGCCACGGCCCGGTTGGGCCAGGACCGTTGGATAGCCATGATGCGGCTGCCTTTCGAGGCCCTTGGCGCGGCGCCCCGGAGCGGGGAAACGTGGCGCATGAACTTCATTCGCCATCGGCGCAACGTGCGCGACGAGGTCTCGACGTGGGCCGTCGACGCCAACGGACGAGGCCAAGCCACCGCCTACGCGCCAATCACGTTTGATTGAAGCGCCGGATATTTAAGGCGAAGTACGGTGATTGTTCACGACTCCACGTCGAGACTCTTCGCCAACTCCTTGAGCCCCTTGAGATCAAGCTTGCCCGTGCCCAGCATCGGCAGTTCATCGACCCGGTAGAAATTCCTTGGACGCGGGGTCCAGAGGTTGGGCAGGTCACAATGGTCGAGCTTGTCCAGCAACTTCTCGAGCTGGGTTTCATCAAGCATGTGAAGGACGATGAGGCGCTCGCCTTTCTGATCCTGCGGCAATCCAACGACGGCCAAGGTTTGCTCATTAAGTTCCAGCAGGGCATGAAGCTTATCTTCAATCGTGCGGTGCGGCACCATCTCGCCCGCAATCTTGCTGAAGCGCGATAGCCGGTCCGTTATGGTGATAAACCCATATTTATCGAGCTTGGCAATATCGCCGGTGTTGTACCAGCCCTCCTGAAGAACTTCGTCTGTCAGTTCAGGCATATGCAGGTAGCCCTGCATGATGTTGGGACCCTTCACAAAGAGAAGGCCCGCCTCGTCCTCGCCGAGTTCAGCGCCGGTGTCGGGGTCCTTAATCTTTACACTGACCCCGGGAATGGGCGGCCCTATCGTACCGTGTTTGGTCCCTTGATAATAGAATCCCGGGCTGTACAAGTCCGGCGTATTCACCGACACCACGGGGCCGCACTCGGTGGTTCCGTAGCCTTCCAGGGGTTCCGGGCCAAATTTGGTTTGAAAGGCCATGCGAATGCGCCCTGGCAGTTTCTCGGCGCCCGTGATCACGTAGCGTAGATCGGCCAATTCCTCCGGCAAACACCGACGGATGTAGTTCTGGAGAAACGTGGGCGTGGCGACGAACAGCTTCGGGTTGTACTGATGAATCATCTCCCCCACCACTTTGGCCTCCAGCGGATTGGGATGATACACAACGCCGAGATGGCGCGTAAGCGGAAGCCACAGCGTATCCGTAAAGCCGAAGCTATGGAAGAAGGGCAGGATGCCCATCATGCTGTCACCCTTGTCCGTGATCAGAACTTGCAAAGCCGATTCGATATTGTGGGCAATATTGAAGTGATTGAGGATGATCCCCTTCGGCTCTCCCGTGCTCCCACTGGAAAAGATGATGGCGGCCACGTCTTCTGCGGAGCGTTCGCCGGTTCCCCCCAGTTTGCGCTCCAGTCTCTTGACGGGGCAGAACATCCCGAGCAGCAAGGCCTTGAGCCGGTCGCCCTTGGTGACACTCTCCCGCACATCCTCCAAGTAGATGGGCTCGCCCGGCACATCCATCGGCATCTTTTCCAGAAAAGCCTTGGATGTAAGGATGTGTTTCAGACCACATTGCTCGGCGGAGGATCGGACCGACTCAGCGGAGGCGGTGTAGTTCAAGTTAATCGGAACGCGGCCCATGAGATGCAGGGCGATATTGGCCAGTCCGCCACCCACGGAAGGCGGCACAAGCACGCCCACCCTCGGGCGGTCATCCAACAATTCCTTGAGTTTGCGTGCGAAGGCCACGCTACCCGCCAGGGCCTGGTAGTATTTCAGCCCGGTAACCCGCTGATCGCCCATGGCGAACTGAAAGGGGCTGCGCCGGGCCGCGCGGACAAACGCGCGGGACAAGATCATGTGCTGCAATGGCCGCTGCATGTGCGCCTCGGTCCCGAGTTCCTGCACGGCGCGGCGGACTTGAGCCGGAGTACAGTTATTGCATAGCGGCGCGCCGAACGCGGCCATGAGCGGGTACGGACGATAGGGCATCTTGCGGCGGCGGAACCGGCCTCGTGTGAAGCTGTAGACGGGGCCCATCAGCCGGTCCAAATGGGCGGGAACAACCGGCGGGGAAGCGAACTCGCGCAAGCAGCTCAACGCCGCGTCAAAATCCAGTTCCTTCCCCCCGCGGGTCAGCCGGGCGCTCGTGGGCAACCCCACGATGCCGCCCGCCTCCAACACCTCAGCCGCTTCCTTGAAGGCCCGTTTCTGTTCGGGGCCGCCATCGAAGGCCGTAACAGGGATGATGTTCAAACATCCCCTCAGCCGGCGGACAGGCCACATATCGTACACGTCTTGCGACATCAAGAAATGAATAGGACGGGGCGCCATGCCTTGAAGAAGGAACGCGTCCAACACCGAGAGATGGTTCGCCGCCAGAATGGCTCCCCCCGTTTCGGGGATCCGCTCGGCGCCGATGATCTGGACCTTATATAAGGTCGATCCCAGCAATTTAATAGACAATTTAGCGAGGCGCATAAGGGACAATATACCAGTATACCAAGCCTACGGCCAGAGTCATGATTCCGGGAAGCAAGAACAGCGTGGCGGGCGCCAGGCCTATGACGCTGTACATTAAAAAGAACAAGCCCGCCGCCAGCGTCATGCCCGAGAATGTCACAAAGTTGTGGGCGGCGATCATACCGCCACGTACGCTCTCGGGACAACGGTGCTGCAACATGGCGGCGAGAGGCACGACAAAGAATCCCGCCGTGCCCCCGAGCAGAAACATGAGAATCAGCGTGGTCACGTAATGGTGGGAGGGCACAGCCAGAAGAATAGAGATCAGCGACAACCCAAAGGCCCCATAGGGGACCAAGCGCAGATCAATGCGGTTGCGGCTGCCATAGCCGGACAACACACTGCCGATGGCGATGCCCAGCGACAGTGTCGCCGTCAGGAGCCCCGTTTGGGTTCCCGTGCCCATCTCCCACTCGAAGAAGTACAGGGGGAGCGTAAGGCTCTCTCCGAACATGGCCAAGCCGTATTCAACAATATTCTGCATGACGAAGGCCCCCGCGAACCAGAAATACGTCACCCCCGCCAGGGAAGCGAAAAGCCAGCGGTCGGCGTAAAACAACGCAAGATAATGC
>JAWOFY010000252.1:0-2983 GCA_046497285.1 Candidatus Hydrogenedentota bacterium | reverse complement strand
AACGCCACGTTGCCCAGCAGCACCGTCTCCGTGAACGGACACGCGTACTCGAAGTTGGACTGAGGCGGCGGGCCATCCTTGCACGCTTGAATGAACTCTTGGTGATGCCCTGGCGAGCGCGGTAGGAGTTCCGGTGGCTGCTCGAAGTCTTCCATTTGTTGCTCCGGCAACAGGCGGAGTTCGTTGCCATCGGAACCGACCGTCGTGAGCACGCCGCCGGCGCCCTCGAACATCGTACCGTTATCCGGATCCCGCAACGCCGTGTTCTCGGGCAAGCCTTCCGGGATTTCAGGCAACTCGCTCCCGTCATACCAGTACACCGTTACGGGATCCATGCCTTGCCGGGCCGGAAACTCGTATCGAAGGACACACGAGGTAGGACCGCTTTCCTCGGTTACCCCTTCTTGCCGCACGGTCTCGACACTTGTGGGCGCGCCTAACTGCAAGGCCATGTTCACGGGATTAAAGTTGTGACACCCCATGTCGCCCAAGGCGCATGTGCCGAATTCCCAGAAGCCGCGCCAATTGCGTGGCGCATAGGCCGGACTGTAAGGGCGTTCCGGAACGGGTCCGAGCCACAAGTTCCAATCGAGATGATCGGGAACCTCCGGGGTCTCCTCGGGGCGCCCCACGCCTTGCGGCCACCATCCTTCCGGGCGATCGGTCCAGACATGGGCCGTATGGACCTGGCCGATGGCGCCGCTCCAGAGGATCTCACACGTGCGGCGCATTCCTTCGCCCGCCATGCCCTGGTTGCCCATCTGCGTCACCACGCCATGTTCACGCGCGGCTTCCTTCAGCGCACGCGCTTCTTTAACGGAGTGTGTGAGAGGCTTTTCCACGTAAACGTGTTTGTCGAGTTGGATGGCGGCAAGCGCCGCGACGGCGTGAACGTGATCGGGTGTGGAAATGACCACGGCGTCGATGTCGTTGGCCATCTCATCAAACATCTCGCGGAAGTCGCTGAAGCGTCTGGCGTCCGGCCAACGGTTATACGCCCCGCCAGCGCGATGGTCATCCACGTCGCACAAGGCCACGATGTTCTCGCCCGCCATTTCGTTCATATTGGACATGCCTCGGCCGCCCACGCCGATGCCGGCGATGTTCAATTTCTCCAGCGGCGACATCCGAGGCGCCTTGGCCCCGGCTCGTCCCAAGGCGAGACTGCCGACGGCCGCGCCCGCGCCCGCCAAAAACGTCCTGCGTGTGAGTGTCCGTTTCATGCGTTGTTCCTCCAAACCTCGTTCGTTGTCTTGTGTCATACCATCCGTAGCCACATCACGGACTTCGGGGCTACAATCGCCGTTTAAGCGAGCGCCGCCTTCCTAGCCGTCCATGAGTGCCGGCAAGATGCCGGCGTTACGGCCTTTTCCCGCCTCACGGCAAGCCGAGCCCCAGCGAGGTGTTAACACGGCCCGGCGCGCGGGGATCCGCTTGGGCCATCTCTTCGAGCATGGGCCTGAGCCGCTCGGCCTTGGCGTCCAAGTGGATGATCGCGTCCATCGCTTCGAGCGCCACGTAGACGCCATTCTCCGCGGGCGGCGCCAGTTCGCCCAACACGTCCACGGCCGCCTCGACTTCGTCTTCATCGCCATGGGTTCCAAACAATTCCGCCGCAGCCACGCGAACACTGGGGTTCTCGTCATGCAGACAGCCCGACAGCTCCCCGCGCGCCATTTCTAAGGCGCGCTCGCCTCGCACAAGGAGTCCCGTAACCGCCCAGTACCGGACGGCGGGATCATCGTCGTGAAGCGCAACGAGAAGCTGAGGCACGGCCTCGTTGGAACGGCTCGCCGCTAACTCCGCCGTGGCCAGGATGCGTTCGAGCGGATAGCGTTCCGCATCGTGAACCATCTCGTGAATCGTGGTCCCCTCCTCGAGTTCCCACGCGGGGGCAGAGGAACCTTTGGCGCGGCGGTGCATCTCGGCCTCGGGGAGAAACCCGGCGTCCCGCGTGGCGAGCATATGCTCGCGATGGGCCCGTCGCATTTCGTTCAAAACGGCTTGATGCGCTTCCGAATCCACGAGATTGCTTATTTCGTGGGGATCATTCTCGAGATCGAAGAGTTCCTCGGCTGGTTTCGGCTCCCAGAAGCAGGTCTGGGGCGGCTCCAGTTCGCCTTCGTGATACAGATCGCGCCAAACCGGGAGGGTCTGGGTGATGAACATATAGGACAGATACTGTCCATGCGGGCGGTGCGGCATGTAGTTCCGTACGTAGACGTACCGATCATTGCGCACCGACCGGCTCATGTCGTAGCGCTCGTCCATGCGGCTCCGGAATCCGAAGAGATGCTCGCGCGGCTCGGCTTCATGAGGCCCCATGAACGCGCGGCCCTGCATCCAGTCTGGGGCCTCGATGTCCGCGAGACTCAACAGCGTGGGGGCCATGTCCACAAACCCAACCGGCCGCCGGGTCGAACCGCCGGGCGCGTAGTCCGCCGGGGCCAGATGCCGGTACTTCTCGGGAACATACACGAGGAACGGCACATGGTGGCCCGCATTGGAAGGGTAGCGCTTATGGCGGGGCATGCCCGAGCCATGGTCGCCGAAAAAGAAAACGATGGTGTCTTCCATCAGCCCATCGTCTTCGAGTTCCGCAATCTTCTCGCCGAACCATTCGTCCATTTGCGTAATCGAATGATAGTATTGGGCCCAATCGCGCCGGACTTCCGGCGTGTCGGGATAATACGGCGGGAGCGGGGCCTCAGCGGGATCATGATGGGGCAGGTCCGTGCGGTTGCGGATGCGGCTCTCATGGGTCTGCGTGTTGTTAAAGATGGCGAAGAAGGGTTGGCCTTCCTGCCGGTCCCGGTAGTGCGCTTGGCCCGAAGAGGCATCCCAAACGTCGCCGGGCTTACGCACGTTGTAGTCTTCTTTCGCGTTGTTCGTGCAGTAATACCCTCTGTCGCGCATGAATTGGGGATACATCCGTATGAAATCCGGCAGTTCCACCATGGATCGATGATGCTGCCCACCGAAA
>JAWOFY010000145.1:0-4600 GCA_046497285.1 Candidatus Hydrogenedentota bacterium | reverse complement strand
CCTTCGAGAAAGGGGGAGCCGTTCGTACCGCCGGCATCATCTTGCCGGCAACGGAAGCCGCCAGGAAGGCGGCAATACAGTTCCCCCTTTGAAGGGGGTGGCCCGAGAAGGGGCGGGGGATGTACCACACAACGCACAGTCAACTCCTTGATCCCACATCAACTCCCGGTATTTCCTGCGATGCCCAATATACCCACTCAATGGACCCCCGCAACCACGCTGCCACAGCTGGAGCCCGGCTGGATTCACGTGTGGCTCGTCCGCAACACCCCGCCCGTCATCGAGGAGGGCGCGGCCTTGCAGCGCCTCGCCAGCGATGAGCATGAACGGGCCGGACGCTTCAGCCACGACGGGGCGCGCCGCCAGTTTGTCACAGCGCGCGCTTGCCTCAGGCTGCTGTTGGACGGCTACTTGGACCGCCCGGACAATGGTCCCATTCCGTTCGCCATCGGCTCTCACGGCAAACCCTACATCCCCGACGCGGGAGCATACGGTGAGTTACGGTTCAACGTCGCTCATTCCGGCCCTTGGGCGGTAATAGCCGTCACGGCGGGCCACGACGTCGGGGTGGACATTGAGCATCCCCGGCGCAAGGCGAACTTCGCGGGTTTGGCCAAGCGCTTCTTCCAGCCCGGCGAAACGGAAAAGCTGCTCGAGCTGTCCGACGGAGCAGAGCAAGCAGCCGCCTTCTACCGCTTCTGGACGCGAAAGGAAGCCTTTGTGAAAGGCTTGGGCTCGGGTGTTCCCTCGGGATTGCGCGGACTGGAGGTGGATGGCGCGCCGGACTGCGCGGACGCGTTGCGCGGCTATGAACGCGATCCCGGCGTCGAAACGCGCTGGCGCGTAGCATCCTTGCCCGAACTCCCAGAACCTTCGCCGGACATCGCGAATGCCCTCGGGCTGGCGGGCGCCGTAGGTCAAGGAGCCGTGGCCGCCGAAGGCCGCGATTGGCGCCTCGCGTGTTATCAATGGCCTACTGAGTAAAGATGTTTACATCCCCTTAGCCCCCTTCAAAAGGGGGAATTCTCCGCGTGGTTCCGTCTGGGTCAGAAGTAGCGCTTGCGTTCTGGGCGTTCGACGGTGAACTCGGCCGTGCGCGTCGCGCCACTGAGGGTCATGCACGTGATCTCATGTTCCCCAGGCTCCATTTCAAGCATCACTTCATTGCCGTCCGCCGTCTTCCCCAGATAGCGGCCATTGAGATACCAGTGGACTTCGGTTTCCCCGTCAAGCGAACTGCGAAGCCGTAGCTGGTCGCCCTGTTCCTCTCCCGTGAGCACATACTGCCCCTGATGCGCCGGCGCAATGATCTCAAGGGAGCGGCGGCGGGGTTTGGTCCGGTTCTGGCGCGCCTCCGCAATGCGGGCGAGATCCCAATTCCGCGCCGTTCCAGGCCAGCGTTCACCGGCGCTAGCGGCCTCTTGAGTCTCGGCGTTCCGGGTGGGGTAGTGGACGCCGCACTCGCGCAGCACGTACTGTTCGCGGGGGATCTCCGCCGCGACCGTCCGGGGACACCACGCCGTGGCGGGCAGGCCGCTGCGGGTGCAGACAGCCACCGTGCGCAACAGGTCTTCCCGCGGAGGCGTCTCGGCTTTGGGCTCGTTGGCGGTCACGACCTGAAACATCTCGGCCGCCAGGGGCAACGCCGCGTTAGCCCCCACGAGCGCGCCCGAGGGCGATCCGTCGTTGTGCCCCATCCATACGCCCACGACGTAACGCGCGTCATAAGCGAAGGCCCACGCGTCGCGTAACCCGGAGCTGGTGCCCGTCTTCCACGCCATGCGAGGCGTCTGGCGCACGCGCACGAGATGGGCGGGCAAATGATCCTGCGGCAAGGGTTGCCGCAACATGCCACGCACCGACGCCGCCACGCCGGGCGGAAAGACCTGCTGGCCCCCGGCGCGTTCGCGGTCCTTCAACATCCCTGGCTTCACGTAGACGCCGTTGTTCGCCAGCATGCCGTAGGCGCCGGTCAATTCATCGAGGCGAACCTCCGCGCTGCCTAGGGTGAGGCCGAGCCCGTAATGGGCCGCATGTCCCGTCAGGGTCGTAAGATCCAGCTCCTTGAGAAGCTGATACACGCTCTCGTGACCAATGCGGTTGAGCACGGCGACGCTGGGCACGTTGAGCGAATGCCGAAGCGCGTCCGTCGCGGTGACAACGCCGCGAAACCGGCCGTCGAAATTGGCGGGCTTGTATACCCCAAAGTCGAGCGTTTCGTCGAGCAACGCCTCGGTGGGATAGAGCTGATCCCGCTTCATCGCAAGCCCGTACGTAAACGGCTTCAGGGCCGAGCCTGGAGAACGAGGCCGGCGAGTCACATCCACCTGTCCCCCGCCGGGCGTGTCAAAGAACCCGCGCGATCCAACCCGCGCCAGCATATCGCCCGTGGCTGCGTCCAGCACCACCAACGCGCCGTTGCCCACGCGGCCCTCGAAGCGGTCCACGTGGCGGCGCAACCGCTCTTCGGCGGCCCGCTGAAGACCGGCATCCAGGGTGAGCTGAACAACACCCGCCGCGGCTGCTTGCTTGCGGAACCACATCCCTGTGTGTGGGGCGAGACTGGGGAATCCATGCCACTGGACGCCCAACGGCTCTTGGAGGGCGCGCCGGTACTGCGCCTCGCCGATGCCGCCATTCGCCCACATGCGCCGCAGCACATAGTTGCGCCGGGCCATGGCGCGCGCGGGGGCCTCGAAGGGATTCAAATCGCCCGGGGCTTTCGGGAGTCCAGCCAGCAACGCCGCCTGCGCAATGGTCAGTTCCTTTGCGGGCTTGCCGAAATAGCGCCGCGCCGCCGCCTCAACGCCCAGCAGATTCATACCGTAGGGGGCGTTGTTCAGGTAGAGTTCGAGGATCTCCTCCTTATCCATCGCCCGTTCGAGACGTAGCGCAGTCACGGCTTGTTCGGCCTTGCCCCGGTACGTGCGCGGCGAGGCCTCCTTGAGCTTCACCGCTTGCATGGTCAGGGTGGACGCGCCGGAGACGATGCGCCGATGCCACAGGTTCTGTGCGGCGGCGCGAAAGACGGCGATGGGATCCACGCCCGGATGCTGGAAAAACCGCTGGTCTTCCGCGGCGAGCGTCGCCGAGACCAGATGCGGCGACACATCGTCCAGCGTCACCGGAAACGACCAGTGATCGGCCTCGTTGAGATAGGCGAAAAGCGTCTCGCCGTTGCGGTCCGTTAGCTGGGGCGACGGATCCCGCTCCACGTATGGTGTCAGGTCCAACGGCTCTTGCAGGGCCTGGTGAACCACAAAGCCCACGGCTAACAGGACCGCCGCCCCTGCGGTCCCGGCGCCAATGGCGCCAACCCAGAGCCAGCGGCGCAGTTTCGATGGGATGGCGTTCAGCGTCCGGCTAAACATCGCGCATGTTTCCCTCGTACTCGTTCTATTCCGAAATTCTGGGTAATCCTTCGCCCACCGTCATCCCCGCGAAAGCGTGGATCCACTGGGTGCGCGCTGCTCTTGGGATTTGGATCCCCGCTTTCGCGGGGATGACGGTGGGGGCGCTTCTCGTGCATGACGCACCTCCCGAAAACTCGCCGACAGAGGCCGCGGCAGCCGTGTGCACACAGGTTCTGCGCCCCCTAAAGGGGTCGGTATCCCGATGTCTGTTTCCGGGGGTATCGCCCGCACGCTATCGCCTGCGGGCTCAACCCCCGGCTACCATCTGTCATCCCTACGGGATGGATTTGTAGTGAAAACCAATTCAAGCGAAGTCAGACGCCGCGACATTCACAACATTAGCGCGGGTTGGCTACTGGCCTATTGATCCCTCCCACGGATCACGACTGTCTCCGGCAGACCCCGGCTGCGGATGCGCGGCTCGAACAGAGCCTCCGCTTGCGGGGCGGCCTGTTGATACGTCCCCGGCGTGACGGCGCGAACCACGTAATAGAAGTGATGCGGTTCGTTGGAACCTAGCCGCTCGTATACGGTCACCACCCGGTCATCACGCATCTCAATGCGATCCGGCTCGACGGCTTGGTCAAACGGCTCGGCCTGAAGCAGATCTGGATCAAGGCGCGGGTTCTCTATCTCGAAACCGCCCGGCAACAGGTCGGATACGGCGAGATTCTCGACGGGATCCTCACAGTTTATCCGCAATTCCACCACATAGCTCTGCATCTGCTCGAATTCACCCGGCGTGATGCGGTTGCCCTCCTCGTCCCGGAACCGCCGCGTCACCTCGACGCCTTCGTGCACCGGCTCCAACGCCTCGGGATGGGGGATGCCACGGGTCACCGCGTACACATAGACGGGTTGTTCGCCCGTGTTGCGCACTGTGTACGTGACGTGGCCGCCCTCGTGCTCGGCTTCGAGCAGATCGTAGCCCGTGACCTCTTGCGTTTCCTCAGGGCCTTCCAACTCGGCCGAGGCTTCGCCCTCGCGATCGCGAAGATCCCGCAAGTACTCGGATAGCGCCGCGATGGCGAAGGCGGAGTCGTGCGTGCTGCAGTTCAACCGGTTCTCGAGAGATGTGATGAGCCGGTTGGCGCGGTCCGCGATTTCCTGTGAATCGCCGTCGATTTGCAGCAGACACATCAGTTCGATGGCGTTCTCGCGAACACTGCTGGTCAGCACTCCGCTCT
>JAWOFY010000237.1:0-5668 GCA_046497285.1 Candidatus Hydrogenedentota bacterium | reverse complement strand
ACACGCTAAACCGCAATATCCCAAGCAAGTCAGGAGGTTTTACTTACTATGCCGGCAGTTTTAGTCCCCATCGCGCCGGGGTGCGAAGAACTTGAAACGGTAACCATCATTGATATCCTTCGCCGTGGCGAAATAGAAGTGACCGTCGCGGGGCTTGACGCGGAACCCGTCACCGCCAGCCGCGGGGTCCGGCTGATTCCCGACGCTACCCTCGAGGAGGCGCTGCAACGGGAGTATGACATGGTGGCGCTTCCCGGCGGGGGAAAGGGCGCCGAAAACCTTGCGAACGATGCCCGCATCACGGATTTGCTGAAACAGATGGCGGAGAAAGGCAAGTACACCGTGGCCATTTGCGCGGGTCCGACGGTACTCGCCAAGGCGGGGTTGCTAGCGGGAAAAAGGGCGACCTCGTATCCGGCCATGCTCGACCAGCTCAAAGCCGCCAACGCGCAATGCGTGGAGGAACCGGTGGTCCAAGACGGGCAAGTGATTACCTCCCGTGGACCCGGCACGGCCATGGATTTCGCCCTGACGCTGGTCGATGTGCTCCAAGGCCGCGAAACGCGGGACAAAGTCGAAAAGGCCCTTGTGCGGCCCTGAACTACTCAATCACCCACACGAAGCCGAATCCAACCAAAGAGAAGGAGAGTAACGAATGTTTTTCACGGGCATATCCGACGAAGCGGGTCAGGATATCGACACGCAAATCAAGGCCCACCAAGCGTTGGGCTGGAAACACATCGAGCTGCGTTTGGTGGACAAGACCAACATCACCCAAGTTTCGGACGAGAAGTTCGACGAAGTCGCTGACAAAGTGGCCGCCGCCGGCATGAAGGTTTCTTGCTTTGGCAGCGCGATCGCCAATTGGGCCCGGCCCATCACCTGCGACCCCCAGATCGACATCGACGACCTTAAACGGGCCATCCCACGGATGCGCCGGGCCGGCGCGCCGTTCATCCGGGTCATGAGTTATCCCAACGACAAGGACAATCCCTTGGACGAAGCCGCGTGGCGAAATGAGTCCATCAAACGCATGCAGAACTTGGCGAAGATCGCCGAGGACGGCGGCGTCACGATGGTCCACGAGAATTGCAGCGGTTGGGGCGGCATGTCGGCCGACAACAGCAACATCCTTCTCGGCGAAGTCAACAGCCCCGCCTTGAAGGTGGTCTTTGATACGGGTAACCCCGTGACCTACGGACAGGATGCCTGGGAGTACTATCAGAAGGTGTATAACGACATCGTCTATGTTCACATCAAGGATGTGAAACGGGTCGATGGCGAGGACCATTACTGCTACTGTGGCGAAGGCGAAGGCTACGTCCGGGAAATCCTGGGCGACCTGCTCGGGAAAGGCTACGACGGGGGCATCTCGATTGAGCCCCACCTCGCCGCGGTCATCCACACCGGCAAGGAAGCGGATAACGCCGAACAGCTCTATCAGACCTACACGGAATACGGCCGCCGCTTGATGCAGCTTGTCAAGGAAGTGGCCCCCGCGCGGGCGGCCGAAGTCCCCGCGGCAAGCTAGACCACACGCGCCCGCGGCTGGGCCCAACCCAGCCGCGGGCGTTTTCCTTTGTGCGACGGAGAAGACCAAGACCAAGCCGCCAACGCGCATCCAAAGCAACATCCAACACATATGCCGGGAGAGGGCATACCGAGAAACGTCCTAGAACCACACGAGAGGAATCATGCTTCATTCACGCCTTTTCATCTTCCGCAATGCCGGTATCCTTGCCTGTCTCGCATACATGGCGCTCTCTATTCTCCCGGCCGCTAATGCCAGCCCCTGGTCCAGCCCCGCGCGCGTCAGCGACTTGGGGAGGGCAAACAACCACGCCGCGCTGAAACAAGGCCCCGGCGAGACGTGGCTGGCCGTATGGCATTCGGACGCCGAGGCGGGAGACGCCACGGGGCAAGAGTTCAACATCTTTTTCGCCCGCTCCACAGATAACGGCGAGACGTGGTCCATCCCGGCGCCTTTGAACTCCAATGCCGCCCAACAAGACAGTTTCGATATACGGCCGCATATCGCCACGGACCGGCGGGGGAATTGGATTTGCGTATGGCAATCGACAGGCGCCGCGGCCGATGAAATGCGCATCGTTTATGCGCGCTCGCACGACGGCGGCGAAACATGGGAAGACGCGGAGGTATTAAGCCGGGACATCGAAACCCGTGGATTCGGCTGGGAGGAGAACCCCCGCATCGCTTTCACCGGCAGGGATACGTGGGTCATCGTCTGGGAGGACGGCGACGGCGAAGCCACCGGCAACAGCCGCATTTTCATGACCCGGAGCACTGACGGCGGAGATTCGTGGGAGGATGCCCGTTTCATCTCGGAAAAGGTGGCCGCGGCCAACATCTCGCCCACCATCGCGAGCAGCGGGCTTGGCGTCTTCACGGTGGCCTGGAGCAACGGGGTCTGGGAAAACAACGAGTTCAGTGGTTGGAACGTTCGTTACAGCCACTCCGACGACGCGGGCGAAACCTGGAGCGGCCCCGCGCCGATTATGACGCCGCCGGAACAAAATGACGCTGAGGAGAGCGCGGGGTGGGACGCGCGCGACCCCCGCCTGGCTGCCGATGGCCGGGGGCGCTGGGTGCTCACATGGAAGGCCGACGCCCCTCTGTCGCTGGATATGCCCCTCCGCTACAGCGTCTCGAAGGACAACGGCGCAACATGGGACTCCCATGGCGTCTTGGCGAACCCCGACGGCGAGAATTCGCGTCCCGCGCTGGCGGCGGACGGCTCCGGGAACTGGCTGGCCGTGTGGTCGAATCATGACCGAGAACGCCCCGTGGGGAACACCTTGCTCATGTACGCCCACAGCGCGAAGGGCGGAACGGAGTGGGGGGAACCCGATTTCGTCCATCCGGCGGTAGGCGGCGAGAGGGTGAGCGAGATCAATCCCACCGTGGCCACGGACAGCCGGGGCGTCTGGTTAGCCGTGTGGACTATCAGTGACCAGACCAGCGCCGCCCCCTTGGTGGCGTCCAGGGCGCGCTTCACCGGCGCCGTTGAGGGAACCGTGGCGGATCTCAGCGAGCGGGAGCCCTTGGAAGGCGCCGTGGCCCTATTGTATAGGGGCGGCGACTTGCCTGAGCGGGCGGCCCCTGCCGATAACGACGGCGTGTTCCGCTTCGTCAACGCAGCCGCGGGGGCGTACACCGTGGAAGTCCGCGCGCCAGGCTACGACACCGCCTCCGAAGACGGCGCTGCCGCCGCGGGCGTGACGAGCGACCATGACTTTGTGCTCCTTTCAGCCGACCCGGAACGCGCCATACGCGGAATACTAACGGACGAGGAGACAGGACAACGCTTGGCAGGGGTGCGCGTCCGTCGCACCGAGAACGGAGAGACGCTGGACGTCACCTATACCAACGCCAAGGGCCGTTATCTCTTGCCTCTGCCGGGCCGGTTAGACCTGCCGGGGGTTACGGCCGACGTGGTTTACGAAGCGAAGGGCTACGAAACCACCACGCGCGAAGTCGAACTGCCAGCGGAGGGAGAGGTCGAGGAATTTGTGGAACTCCCTCCCACCTTCGTATCTCCTGACCTGTTTGGAACCGTGTCCGCCGAGGACACGGCCGAGCCGATCGAGAATGCCATGGTGGAACTGGCGGGGTTCGGAGACGTCAGCGTGAACACGAACAGCGATGGAGA
The DNA here is from genome assembly GCA_046497285.1 of Candidatus Hydrogenedentota bacterium. Lineage (GTDB taxonomy): Bacteria > Hydrogenedentota > Hydrogenedentia > Hydrogenedentales > SLHB01 > SKRY01. The sequence continues at coordinate 1,998 of JAWOFY010000237.1, read as the reverse complement.
ATACCGTTTGCGACACGTCCCGGAAGGGGATTACACCGTTCGCGCCAACCGTATGGGCTACGAGGCTCAGACGCGGACCACCGAAGTCAGGGGGAAGGCCGCCCAAGTGCTCGATTTCGAGTTGGCCGTCGACGAAGATCCCGAACATCACCCCGCCGATGTCAACCGGGACGGTGAGGTCGACGCGCGGGACATACAGATTGTGATCAACGATCTTCTCGGGTTGGAGATCAACCCCGATTACGACACCGATGTACTCAACAACGACACGGTCGACGCCCGCGATCTCCAACATGTCATCAATGTGGTTTTGGGAATCGAAAACTAAACAGATGAGGAGCCAGTCATGAGACGGGTTGTTACCCACGGAATCCACGCACTCGCCGCCTGCGCCCTAACCCTCGCCTTCGCGAGTGGGGCCGCGCTCGCCGAAGACCAGGAGAAAGCGCCGGGGTACCGGGGAATATGGTTCACTCTGGGCCAATTCATGGAGCATGGCGACAAATATAGCGGCGGTTTAGGGACCTATACCGCCAAGCACAAACCGTTGGCCATCTATGCGGAAGAAGTGGACAAGACCTTCTTCGTATACGGCGGCACAACGGAAGCGGACGAACGCCACCTGCTCTGCATGGCGGGCTATTACGATCACGAGCGGAACCGCGTGCCCCGCCCCACCATCGTGCATGACAAGGAAGGCGTCGACGATCCCCACGACAATCCCAGCATCGCCATGGACGGCGAGGGCCACATTTGGGTGTTCGTGAGCGGCCGCGGTCAGCACCGGCCGGGGTTCAAGTACCGCAGCAGCGAACCGTACTGCATCGACAGCTTCGAGTTGATCGCCGAACAAGAGCTGACGTATCCCCAGCCGTGGTGGGTTGAGGGCGAGGGGTTCTTCCACTACTTCACTAAGTACACCGACGGCCGGGAGCTGTATTGGGAACGTAGCGAGGACGGCGAGACCTGGAGCGAGGACGTGAAACTGGCGGGCTTCGGCGGACATTATCAGGTTAGCCGCGAACGGGACGGCCGCCTCATCACGGCGTTTAACTACCATCCCGAGGGCAACGTGGATCGCCGGACCAATCTCTATTACGCCGAGACGGACGATTTCGGTGAGACGTGGCGAACCGCAGACGGAACGGAATTGGATCTGCCCTTGGAGAAGGTGGATAACCCCGCCTTGGCGCATGATTACGAGGCGGACGGACGGCTGGTCTACCTCAACGACATCGATCTCGACAGCGACGGGCGCCCCGTGATTCAAGTGGTTACAAGCGATGGCCACGAACCAGGCCCGGACAACGCGCCCCGCTACTGGGAGCTGCTACGTTGGAACGGCGCGGAGTGGGAGCGCTCGGTGGTCACGGAATCGGACCACAACTACGACATGGGCTCCTTTTATATCGAGGACGATGGCCATTGGCGCCTGATCGGTCCAACGGGGACGGGGCCGCAGCCCTACGGAACCGGCGGCGAAATGCAGTTGTGGACCAGCGGCGACGACGGCCATAGCTGGAGCATTGAGCGGGCAATCACATGGAACAGCCCCCGCAACCACGCCTACGCGCGGCGACCGCTTAATCCCCATCCCGATTTCTACGCATTCTGGGCCGACGGAAACCCCGATGAGTTGTCCATCTCGCGCCTGCATTTCACTAACCGGGACGGCTCCCAAGTCTGGACGTTGCCCTACACCATGACAGACGATTACGAGGCGCCGGTTCCACTGGAGTCGGATTAGGCGCCGGGCCTTGGAGCGAAGGGGTAATCCCATAGAGCAGTACCGTATACCCATAGGTTCTGGGACCCCTGCCGGGGTCCTTTTTGGGGGCTTTCGATCCAGGGGTGTCGCCCTCTCGCTTACGCGAGCGGGCTCAACCCCTGGCTATCATCTATGACCCCTTCGGGGTCGATTTTAGTTCCCGTTCTCCGCCCAAAGAACAATCCATCCCGGCAGGGATGACAGAAGGTAGCCAGGGGTTGCAGCGTGCG
>JAWOFY010000125.1:0-4312 GCA_046497285.1 Candidatus Hydrogenedentota bacterium | reverse complement strand
GCTCAATAGCGGCGAAATTCGCAGAGAGGCCTGAGGCCGTGGCCGGGAGGGGAAGACAAACGGGTCCACCGCAACGTGTTCTTCTCTTTTTTGACGTTACGCTGGGCGCGTGTGCTCGCGGTAACACGCGAGGGTTGTCAGCAGTCTGGGTGGTGCGGGCTGGCGCAATCAGCGTCTTCCGCGGCGCTGCACGGAGTTGTCTACTCCGCGGGACGCGGCGGTCATAGGGGCTGGTAATGCGCAATAAGCATGTAGTTTCCTTGCACATCTTCGAGGGCCAACGATTGGTCTCTGGAGTCCATTATCACGTCGCCCTCATGCAAAACTTCCCATTGTTCGAATTCATACCCCTCCGGGACACCGATCTCAGCCTCCACACGCAATTCCATAGCGTCGCCCTGTTTGACCAGCGTTGTATAGGAGTTATGCATTGTGGAAACCTCCCCAGATTCCAGGCCACTGATTTGGCTGTGAAAATCCAAAGGCGTGGTAGTCCCTCCGTGACGCAATCCCGTTAGATCACATTGTGACCCCTCGAACGTAACGCTTTGGGCGATGCAATCCGGAGCAACTTTGACCGTTACCTCAAATACCTTATGGTCACTGAAGGTGTTATCCTCATACGTGTTCTCCGCCCGGGTTTCATACAAAAGCGGCCGCTGGTATTCCGAGATAACCGTGTTGGAGCGTACGCGGTTATCCACGCCTTGAATATGCAAACCCCGCTCGCGGTGAACGTCATCCCAATCCAACACGTCCGTGTCCAAGATCACATTGTCCCTTAACAAGATGTTCTCCGCGGTGATACGTTCGTTATGCGGAACATTCCATCCGGTATCAGTAACGCGGATCCCCGTACCCCATGTATCCGAGATGATGTTGCGTTTGATCGTGTTATTGGGCGCCTCGATCAACATCCCTTGCTGGTAGGTCTTTGCTATACGGTTATCCCTGACGATATTGTGCTCCGAGCCGCTCAAGACGAAGATGCCCCGCCCGGCGCCTATGATAGTGTTGTTTTCGACCACGTTGTTCATGGCCCCATTGGGCAGCCGTATCCCGCCGTACCCCGTATCGATCCGTGTATCCGAAATGACGAGGTTGCCGGACGCCACACTGTTTGTGTGTCCACTCAGATTGAATCCGCCGCCCATCGGATTCTTCACAATGTTGTTGGTGATCGTGGCGTTATCGACACCCGAGCTGGCGTATGCTCCCCGTTCTCCCGCCTTTCCCGTAAAGACGCAGTGGTCAATAACGATGTCTGAACTGTCCCGGAATTCTACTACGCCGCCCCTGAACTGGACATGACGAAACGCCACATGGTTTACGCCTCTTAACCTCACTAGCCGCCAGTCATCACCTTCCGGTTTTGTAAACGTGAGATTCGTTACCTCGGCGTCGAGCTTTTCGCCGCCACTCTGCACCAAAGGGGTTGGTGTACCGGGTCCTTGCAATACCGTCTTGCCTATGCCGTCGCCGCGAACGTCTATCCCAGGGGAAAGCCCGAGAACGCGGACATGGTAATAGCCTTCTGGCATATAAAGCGCACCGCGCATGTCCCGGGAGGACAGATAAGACTTGGCGCGATCCAGCGGGACTTGATCGTTTTGATTCCCATCGCCCCTGGCGCCGTACCATCTGGCGTTGATCATGGAATCGTCATCCGCCATGCGAAACCAATGGCCAGCTGCTGGATCGCTATCCCACTCCAAATAGGCGTGGATATCCTCGCCGGGATCAGGGGCTCCGGGATCAATTATCATACCGCCGTCGTGGGACTCTTCGTGCTCCAGGCGGTACGCAAAATCTCCGCCGCCCCCGTCCCCGGGCTCGTGGAATCCTTCCACGTATACGAGCTGCCCCTCCTCCGGAGGTTCCATATCCAGGAGAGCGTTTATGGTGGGGACCGTGTGTGATTCAGATGATTGAGCGCTGAAGGAAAACACAAGTACGGATGCGCCAAGTAACACGCTCGTAACGGCGGACATGATAAGGATTCCTCTCTCGCTAAAGCTCTGGCCACGATGTGGGACGTCTTTCATTCTCTTGGACATCAAGTGGCACGGAGCCGGGTTTTACCGGTAAGCCTCCCATTCCGGTTCGTTTTCGAAAACCCAGTGGTAGTACTCCTTGTTGAGGAGCTGCCCGCTGGCCTCTTCATCCACGATGACCGTGCAGTGGGAGTGGATCTGGAGAGCCGTCGCCGACAACATAGCCGTTATCGGTCCTTCCGTGGCTTTTGCCACGACCTCGGCCTTTTCAGCGCCCGTCGCCAGCATGAGGCAGCGGCGCGCGTCAAGAATAGTGCCTACGCCCATGGTAATGGCCCGACGGGGCATCAGGCTGGGGTCGGGGAACAGAGGCGCGTTCTGTTCGATGGTCCACGGCGCCAACGCCTTGGGCCGCGTCCTGGAGAACAGGGCCGAGAGGGGTTCGTTGAATCCGATGTGCCCCGAGCGGCCAATACCGAGTAGCTGAAGATCAATGCCCCCCGCGCTCTTGATTTTTTGCTCATACAGGGCGCATTCCGCCTCGATGTTTTTCGCCATCCCATCGGGGAGATGAGTGCGTTCAGGATTGATGTTCACGCGATTAAAGAAATGGGTTTGCATGTAATAGCGGTAGGAATTCGGATCCTCGGGCGGCAACCCGATGTATTCGTCCAGGTTGAACGTAGTCGCCTTGGAAAAATCCAGCCCCTCCTCCTTGTGTCTGCGCGCCAGCTCGGCGTAAAGGGCCTCCATGGTGCGCCCTGTGGCCAGTCCAAGCACCAGGTCGGGCCTCTTCCGCAATGCGTTGGCGATGATGTCCGCTGTCAAAGTAACGGCCGATGGATGAGAGTCCCGAATGATGATTTCCATGTCTAAACCCTATCTGTTGAGATGGCGCCCTGGCCATTCCCTGGCAAATACACATGAAGCAAACCACGGAACACACGAGATACACGGGGGAAAGTCTCGCGGGGAGTACTTTGGCGCCGTGTAGCCGGCGTGTTCCGTGGTTGGGAGCAGCCTTGTTGGCGGGGCTATTCCGTATCCAAATCGAGATCCGTCACGAAAACGTGTTCGCCTTCCCGGGGACACTGGGTTAGCCATTCCCCCTCGGGCGAAACGACGCCGGTGGGGGAGTTATTTGGCCCCGCGCCATAGGCGGCGTTCACGGTGACGATGTACACCTTGCTCTCCATGGCCCGCAGGACCAGATTCGACAGATGATAGTCTTCATACAACGGCTCGTGACCTGAGTTCACGCTGTGGAAAATGACCTGCGCGCCCCGTTCGCCGAGCTGGTAACTTAGCCGGGGATCCGGGTACGGGCCATAGCCCGGGGTCACCCAGAGGTCATTCGTGATGAGACAACCGAAGTCCAATCCCATGTGTTGGAAGGTTCGCAATTCGCTGCCGGGCTGAAACACTTCGCGATCGCCGCGCGTGGGAATTAGTTTCTCATGGGTCCCGAGTAGCGCGCCATCGTCGGAGTAGATTCGCGTCTGGATGAAGGCCTCGCTTTCTTCCCGGCAGCCCGTCCCGATGAGGGCCGTGGTGTAGGATTGGCGGCACGCCTCGGCGATCTGAAGCCACGCGTTGGGCGTTCCCTTGTCCCCAAAGCTGCCATGGTATCCGGTCAGGCTCATTTCCGGAAACAACAGGAAATCCGCATCACTGTGGCGGATATAGTAAAGAATCTTCTCGATGTTGTCGTCCAATTTCGCCGACACAGGCATTTGGACGCCGGACATACGAATGGTGGCCATGATTATCCTTTCTGTGCTTCCTTATGTATCTTCCCTAGCTCCGGATGATCTCGCGGCGGGCGCTCGATTTCATCCCTCTATCCCCCTGGAATAGAGGGATCCGGACGTCAGGGGGATCTCTGAAGAAACGGAATTCTACCATAGCCGGCGGGGCAAGGTCATTACGGGAGATCTCAGTGAACGCGCTTGCGTCCGCCACCGCTAAAACCACGATAACCCCACGACTCAAGCATTCCACCATGAAATGCGCTGTCCACGGCGCAAGACGTCTTAACCGCTTCAGGCGGCGCCTTTTTATTCCCCCCTTTCGGCGAGGTGTTTATCGGCCCATTCCGCGAATTGCCGGCGGGAGGGCTTGAGTCCTTGTCCCGCTTCGATTGGCCAAGGCAGGAACGCGATGGGGATCTTGTACTTGGGCAGCCGTGCGGCCAACGCGGCGGCGATCGCGGCGCTATCAACCGTCCCGGAGCTTCCGCGTACAAAGGCTGCGGGCCGCGCTCCGAACGTCTCGTCCGCCACGGGGACCACTAAGGCCTCCGCAACTTCCGGCAATCG